>JAUUNJ010000020.1 GCA_030844625.1 Roseburia sp.
GTATTCCCGGGAATTATTACTGTTACTCCACTCATTTGGGCTCCCGTATACTTTGCGACCTGATTGTCATCTTTATCATAAACATAAATATAATCGAAACCCTTTTCCACGCTGCATTTATCAGAAAAAACTACTTTCAGTTCTGCAGCTCCTTCTTTTGAATATACCCATGTTTTATTCGTATTATCACTATATTCATGGGAAGACTGTAAATCAACTACATCATCAACAACAACCGTTCCTGTCAATGATTCTGTTGTTTCTTTCTGTGTTATACTTTCATCTGCATTTACCTGAATTGAACCTTCCGGTATTAACATTACAACCATTATTACTGAAAGTATTAATGCACCTATCCTTTTCATAATCTTCACCGAATCCTTTCATATGTATAAGTTATCATAATTGTACCACAGATGTTTTAAGATGACATCTGACTTTCATTTTTAAATCGTTTTTAATTTTTCCTGCTTATTATTTTCAATGAAAAAAGAGTGAAAAAATCATATGATTCTCTCACTCTTTCATTATGCGGAGCATAATTTAATTACGACAAATCCGTAATTTCACTACACCTGCGGCTCAATCTCGCTGGTACAATGGGGACATCTCGTCGCTTCAATTGCAATCTCGGACTGACAATATGGGCATTTCTTTGTTGTCGGTTCTGCTGGTGTTTCGCTTCTTCTTCTAAGCGTATTCATTCCTTTCACAAATAGAAAAACTACAAATGCCATAATTAAAAAATTAATAAAACCGGAAATAAAGGTTCCGTAATTCAGTGTTGCCGCACCCGCCTTCTGTGCCTCTGCCAGTGTGGCATAATGATTCCCGTCCAGTGCCAGAAACCAATTGCTGAAATCCAGTTTTCCTGCAACAATACTGATCAGTGGCATAATAATGTTGTCAACCAGTGATGTTACAAGAGAATTAAAAGCACCACCGATAATGACACCTACTGCCAGATCAATCATGTTTCCTTTGATGGCAAATTCTTTGAATTCTTTAAGCATGATTTTTCCCTTTCTTTTGTATTTTTATAATATAAATTAAAGTATAGCATTTTTCCACACTAATGTATATTCTTTTTATGCCTTTCTTTTCTTTTTGTGACACAAGTTTGCCGCAGTAAGTGCAGTAACCGGAACAGTCAGAACCCATTTCTATTCATGAGAATCCAGTACCAGTACTTCATCAACAGTCACTTGAAATACCATTGCCAAAATCACAAGATTATCTATTGACGGTAATGCTGTTCCATGCTGCCATTTGTAAATTGCCTGTGGAGTTACAAAACCAAACACTTTCTGCAAATCCTTCACTGACATTCCCCTCTGAATTCTTAACTCTCTAATTTTCTGTCCCGTTTTTATCATATCGATTGATGGTAATTTACACATTTCCCTTCTCTCCTCACTATTGGTTTCCTTGTCAAACTCTCTCTAAACACAATATGTTTTTTAACGTCAAAAAACCGCTTACCTATAAAAGATAAGCGGCTTCCGTTAAAACTATTTTATAATAAACATTTAGACGGCTATGACCTGCTGCGTATCTTTATATAGGTGTACGAAAACAAAACCCTGTCCATAATACAGCGCTAAATAGTTTTCTCTATAAAGATTTGATGTTGTCATAAATGTCTTCATTGTTTTTCCTTTCTGCTCTGAAGTCTGTTATTTTAAAATACTGATTGTGCTTATTTTTCTGTCAATGTCTGTTTCATGAATTTAATCATCCATTTAAAATAATTTGACTTACTATAACATAACTTGTCTAATTTGTCATTATATCTGTAGTATAATTTAATTCCTTATTATTTTCCATGCTTCAATAAGTCTTTCTAAACTCCATCCTGCATTGGCAGGGCTGGTGGACGGCAGACAAACTGCCTCAATTCCCGTCTGCGGTTTTATATATCTGTTATACAGGGAATATGCCTTCTTGCCATTCACATATATATGTTTAATTTCTGTTTCCAATAATATTGATGTGATGTCATTGGCAATAACGTTTTTGATACTGCTGTCTGACGAACCTGTAATGTCACAGCAATGTATCACATCCCATACAGCAATTCTGTTCCTTAATAGAAATCTCTTTTTTTCTTCAATTGTATGAGGTGTACTTTCGCTGAACACTGCCGATGCCACTTTCCAGAATCGGTTCTGGGGATGTCCATAAAAGAAACCTTCTTCTCTTGATTTCACAGACGGAAAACTTCCAAGAATAAGTATTTTTGATTTTTTATTGTATATTGGTTCAATTGGGTGTGTAATCATAACGGCTCCTTTACATTTTTAAGAAAATACCCGCTAAAAGAAATAAAATATGGAATTCATCCAATTACTATTTCTGTTTTTTCTCCAACTTAATTTCTGCTGCAATCTCATTAACTCTCTTGATTACATCAGCAATAGCATCTGTTTCGTTCAGCGGTTTCAATTTCTGTCCCTGCTTTTCTTTTTCATGTGCCAGATCTTCGTGTGCCTTAATATCTTTTCTAAACAGTGTCTTAAAAATAGTACGCACTAACGGCTGAATAAAAAACAACTGTGTGAAAAAGGCAAACGGAAAATTAAAGCATACCAGTTTTAACCAGTTGCAAATCAATGCTATTATATCAAATCCTGCATAATAAGGATAGTACAAAAATGCTGCAATAAAACTCATTGCAGGACACATAAGTCCTACAGTTGCGCATATAATTGCTGACTCAAAAATCATTGGATGATTTTTTCTTGGATCAAACACTTTGCAGGCAAGTTTAAAAGAGACAGGACTTCCCATCAGCACTTCTAAACAATATGCAAAGCAAAATTCAACCAATACAACTGCCCATATTGGCAAATATGTACCGAACATATACACTCCTCCCTGCTTGTTTATGGCATTTATAACCCCTGTGGTTTCATTAATTTCCATAAGTGTTGCTCCGTTTACTACATATAAGCTGTAGAAAACGTACGCGTGTACAGTAATCACTACTGTAATAAATGCGAATATCATTCTTTGAAATTGGTTTCTTGGCATTTTTTCCTCCTTTTTTTGCACAACTTCGCAGCAAAACTGTCCTTTGATTGGACATTCACCAAATGAATCCGTGCACAAACACAATTCTCCTCTGGTCAATGTCAACACAAAAAAACACATGTATTCCCAACGAAAACTGATTACTGCAAAAGCAATGTTCCGTAATCAGTTTTACGTGCCTGGGCACTACATGTGTCGTTATGCATAAATATTATTTTTTTGACTTGTAGATTGTACAAGATTTTTGCATTTTTGTCAAAGCAAATTTTTACAACAATTTTCTGCGTAATTCTTCACCTGATTCTTTATGCAGATATGCCGGTGCAATGTCAAACACAGTCTTACATCCATGCTGACCTTCCTGATGCATGCGATAAGCCGCACGTGCATAGGCAATTAATACACTGGATGTAAATTCTGGATTGGAATCTAATGTAAGCTTGTACTCAATTACATGCTTATTTTCATTTTCAAACCCTGTTGTTCCACTTCTTAAAACTACACCACCATGAGGAATACCTTTGTGGTCTCTCATTAACTCTTCTTCACTGATAAAATGAACTGTTGTATCATAATCAGCAAAATAATTTGGCATTGTCTTGATGTCATTCTCAATTCTGTCTAAATCAGCGCCTTCCTCTGCCACTACAAAACACTCTCTTGTATGCTTCTGTCTCGTGGTAAGTTCCGGATTTTCGCCGTTACGAACACTCTCTAAAGCTGCTTCCACAGGAATCGTATACTGCCTTGCATCCTTTACACCCTCAATTCTGCGAATGGCATCGGAGTGTCCCTGACTGACACCCTTTCCCCAGAATGTATAATCCTGTCCGTCCGGCAAAATGGCCTGGGCATATAAACGGTTCAGAGAAAACATTCCCGGGTCCCATCCCACAGAGATAATACTGATGTGCTTATTTTTTTCACTTGCATTGTTTACATTTTCAAAATGCTCCGGTATCTTGGCATGAGTATCAAAGCTGTCCACAACATTAAAATACTGTGCCAGATCTGCTGTCTGCTTTGGAAGATCATTAGCACTTCCACCACATAATACAAGTACATCAATCTTGTCCTGCATATCATAAAGTCTGTCCATTTCGTAAACAGACACACCTGTATGTGTATTGACTGTTTCCGGATTTCTTCTTGTGAAAACTCCTACAAGTTCCATATCATCACTTTTGCTTACGGCACACTCAACTCCCCGTCCCAAATTTCCATAACCTGCAATTCCAATTCTAATCATAATTCCTCCTGAACATTTCTGAAACGCTGTATAACCGCAGCCTTTCAAATATTTATACAAATCTCATATTCTCTCTCAAACATTTTACCTGAGTCTATGCTATTCGTCCAGTCTCTATCCTGCAATTCTCCCTCAAAAGTTTTGCTGTCGCACCTTCCATACCACGGTTCAATGCAAACATATGAGGCGCTGCTGTCCGGAACAGACCAAATTCCAAACAATGGTGCATCAAATTTTACTGTCAAATAAGGCACTTTGTTTTCATCACAAAGGGATACTGTATCCGCCTGATTGTTTTCTATGATGAGAGCATCATCATCAAACAATGTTTGATCAATGGACAGTAATCCTGATTCCAACGGATATGTTTTATATTCTCCGGTTATGAGCCCAGATGCCATCTCCAATACAGTAGTCTTTATTTCTTTTACATCATTAAATTTTATAAAGCAGTCTGTTCGCCTGAATCCTTCCCTGACCGGGCAGGCAAATGCCGGATGGCCACCGATTGAAAAATACATCTTTTTATAATCTTTGTTAATAACACGCCATTTCACTTTTATATTCTTTTGACTTATTTCATATTCGATTTCAAGACGGAACTGAAATGGATATTTCTCTAACGTTTCTTTTGTGTTCTCCAAAGCAAACACAATTAAATTATCCTTTTGACTTACAAGTTCAAACTCCATCTCTCTTGCGAATCCATGTCTGCTCATTTTGTAAGTTTTCCCATCATAGGAATATTCTCCATTCTTTAAGCTCCCCACAAACGGAAATAAAATCGGAGAAGTTTTTCCCCAGTATTTTTCATTTCCGCTCCACATATATTCCCTGCCACTTTCATTATCTTTAATAGATTTTAATTCAGCTCCCAAGGAATTAATTTGTATTGTCAGTTCGTTGTTCTTTATCGTGTGAAGCATCCTGCACCTCCTTCATTTTTATTGTATCCACTGCCGCGCTTCATTTTTAAGCCATTGATACCATGCTTCCATACCCTCACCCGTCTTTGCTGAGATTGGAAAAATCTTCAGATTGGGATTTCTGCTGTATGCATATTCCTTTACCTATATGACCAACCTTTTTTATATACATTCCATTACATAAAACTATTATTTATATTATAAAAGTTATGGAAAAGAAAGTCTATAGACAAGTATGAACAATAATATAAAAAAGAAACTGTGCATTATTTAATGCAGCAGTTCCATTAAAAAATTTTGTCAACCTCCTAAAGTTACATCCTGTTTACTGTACCATTCCAACGCTTTCATAAAATCTTCATCCGTGTAGTCAGGCCATAAGTGTTCCTCCACATAAAAATCCGAATAAACCGATTGAATTGGTAAAAACCCCGAAAGCCTTCTCATTCCTCCCCACCGGATAATCAAATCTATTCGTGAAACATCCCACGAATAGGGCTGTCCATTCTCCCTGATATGGGACAGATCCCACTTCCAGCCATAATTTACAAGAAAATTCACACGTATCCCTCCACCATGTATTGGTTTTCGTGTGGTGTAGGGCAACAGCTCCTGCGGAAAGCACTTGGAACTGCTGTCTCCAATCACCAGCAGATCTGCTCCTTCTTTCGTTATTATGTCCACAGCCTCCACACACGCTTTCTGAAAGGCATGAAACTGCTCCGATGGTCGTTTGCAGTTATCCACTGTAAAGCCATAATAGGTTATTTCTTTTATTCCGTTTTCCTTTGCAAGCTTTAAAAGCTTCAATCCCGGTGTCAGGCCATATTTATATCCATCCTGTTTATTCATCCCGTTTGCCACCGCCCAACGCCGGTTTCCATCGGGAATAATTCCTATATGCTCTGGTTTATATTTCCCCATATGCGCCTCCTTATGGGTAGTATTACCAGTTTTTTTATAAATAATTCCGTTTATTCTTTCACAAACACATATTCTTTCTCACTGGAAAATTCCTTCTTAAACATATATCCCCGTCTGTTAAACTGTTTAATTTCTTCCAAATTCTCAATTTTATTTTCAGCCATAAAACGAACCATCTCACCTCTTGCCATTTTTGCCTGCGTACCTTTTTGAATAATTTGTTTTCTGGCTTCCTCAGAATCTTTCGATGGCACTACATCCTTTTTCCATTCACCAAAAATACAAGTAACAAACTTATCTTCCGGATGCAAATAGTTTTCTATACATTTGGAATATTCCTTGGATGCAAGGTTAAGGATAATTCTGTCACCATCCAATATCTCTTCATATAGTTTATCACCCCAAAAATCATATAAATCTTTTGTCGCACCAACCTTCGCTTTTGCCTGCATTTCCAGACGATATGGTGTTACACCGTCCAATGGTTTCACCACTCCATAAAATCCTGACAATATCCTTAAATGCTCCTGCACATAATTCCATTCTTGATCCGTAAAAACTCCCGGTGCCATATATTGATACTGAATTCCCTCATAGGAAAGCAGTGCCGGCGTCAAATTTCTTTTCAGTTCCATTTCCCTGAATCTGCTAAAATTCAGTTCCGCAATTTTATCATTACAGCTCCAGAGTTTCTTTGCCTCATCATAAGTAAGTTTTTGCATCCAACCCATTATTTGCTGTGTTTCATTCATAAAAACAGGAAGGTCTGTATATTCAAGACTATCGGTATCCACATTCATTTTCTTTGCAGGTGAAATTATAATTTTCATATGTACCTCTTATTTCCGCTGTGTTTTAAAGCAATTCCAGCATCTGCTTCGGATTCTCTGCTGCCTTTACCTTTTCGAAAGCCTTTTCAATCACCCCATTCTCATCTATTAAATAAGTAGTTCGAACTACTCCCATCACCTTTTTACCATACATATTCTTTTCTTTCCATACATCATATGCCTGAATGACTTCAAGTTCTGTATCCGAAAGAAGAATAAATGGCAGGGAATACTTCTCCTCAAACTTTTTATGAGACGCCACACTATCCTTACTGACACCAATTACAACCGCATCTTTTTCCATGAACTGTGGATACATTTCGCCAAATCCGCATGCCTGCTTTGTACATCCCGGTGTGTTGTCCTTTGGATAAAAATATAATATTACTTTCTTTCCCTTAAATTCTTCCAGTGTATGTACCTGACCGTTCTGATCCGGCAATTCAAATGATGGCGCTTTTGTTCCTACTTCTAACATTTTCTGTCCTCCTCTTCCATAATTATTACATAAAGCCAGAACCATATGTCCATTTTATGTAAACTTATTCTTCTATTAATTCTGTCCTTTCTTTTGCCAGACTATTGGTATCCAGACTTTTTCCAAACACAAAAAATCTGTCATACAAGTATTCTAATACGAAATTCGACAACATATTAATTGCTGTCACCAGATAATCATTCCACATAAGCGTATCCGCCAGATAACTTCCAAGTATTGTAGAGACCGGCGTAAATACACAATAAAATGCGGCTATCTTTATCATTGCGACCGTCACATTATTTGCCGACTTAAATGTATAGCGACGGTTCAGTGTAAAATTCCACAAAACAGACATTATTAATGCAATAAGATAGCTGGGCCAGTAACTCCAACCTGTTAACTCATTCAACAGCGAAAAAATCACTATCTCAATTATTCCCGCTGAAATCGAAAATAAGACAAATTTTAGCGAGCGCACCATTTCTTTTTTTCTATTACTCATCGACTCTTTCCTTTCGAGTATAATTTGCTTTCCTATTATATCATATTTCAATAAGATTTTTTCAACAAAATAGGCAATGGAATTTCCCCATTTCCACAGACAAATCAGGCAGTAACATTTATACTTAACATGTTACTGCCCGTTATTTATTATCTCATCTTTTTGTATTATTTTAATCTAATGCAACAACCTCTTTGTAGAACTCAGCATAATCCTTTCTATTATCTTTTGTAAACTGAATCGCCGTTCTAGGATGCTGATTTAAAAGCCCAGTCATCAGATACTGTAAATCATATCCCCAAACCACACCATCTTCACGAAGCTTATTAATATGTTTTTCAATAAACTGTAAAACAGGATATACGTTATATTTCGGATTGCGAAGAAATCCTAATAAAAGTTCCATTGCGCAGTTTCCGGCACCTCTTCCCATGGCTGCATATGTTCCATCTAACCAGTCCACACCATCTCCTACTGCTTCAATTGTATTCGCAAAAGCAAGCTGCTGGTTATTATGTGCATGAATACCTATCTTTTTTCCATATTTTGCTGCAAAATTCAAATATATATCTGCAATACGTGCTATCTGTTCAGGATACAATGAACCATAGCTGTCCACGATATAGATTATGTCTACCGGAGATTTCCCAAGGATATCCAGTGCAACATTTAAATCGCTCTCCTGTCCATTGGATATTGCCATGATATTACAGCTTGTCTCATATCCTTTATGTGCAGCATCTTCTATCATATCTACTGCAGATGGAATAGTATTTAAATATGTAGCAACACGGATTAAGTCAATGGGGCTGTCCTTCTTTTCTATAATGTCGCTTTTGTAATCGCATCGTCCCACATCTGCCATTACAGCAATCTTTAAATCTGTGTTATTATCTCCCACGATTTCTCTGATATCATCATCCTTACAGAATTTCCATTTCCCAAACTTAGTTTCATCAAACATTTCTTTTGATGCTTTATATCCAAATTCCATATAATCCACACCTGCCTTTAAATTAGCACGGTATAAATCTTTAACGAACTCGTCTGTAAAGTAAAAATCGTTAACCAGTCCTCCATCTCTCAATGTGGCATCCAGAACTTTAACGTCTGCACGATATTCCATTAACTTTGATAATTCTTTCATCCTCTACTCTCTCCTTAATTCCATATTTTATCTTTTAATTGGTACTTTCCATATTTACGTAACCAAACTGCCAAGTTCTATTGTGCACTAAAAATAAATTATTGGCAAGATAAAATTTTTATTATTTTCTGTAGTGAATCTGTTTCATTGACTTCCTTTTCAAATATGATTATACTATTCATATTACAATTGTAAGATTTAAGGAGGGATTGTTTTGACACACCTGCCACAAATTTCCGAAGCTGAATTTGAAGTAATGAAAGTGATATGGAAATACGCACCGATTAATACAAATGAAGTGACTGACCATTTAACAAAAACCACAGACTGGAATCCCAAAACCATACACACGCTGCTGAAACGTCTGGTCGCCAAGGGTGCAATCACATATGAGAAGCAAAGCAGAATCTTTGTTTACACACCTCTGATTGAGGAAAAAGAATACGTCACTCAGGAGAGTAGTTTTTTTCTGAAACGATACTTTGACGGTGATATATCTGCAATGGTATCTTCCTATCTGGAAAACGATAAGCTTTCGGAAAAAGAAATTGATACCCTTAGAAATATTCTTTCCAAACGTTCAAAAAAGAAAGCAGATTAGTTAAAAAATATTTTTCATAACAATTCCGACTTTGTCGGCAGTCTGGAGAAATGCTATGATTCATTTTATTAATCATTTTTTATCTTCTAAATATGGAAAGCAAATTGCAATACAAAATTCCTTTTCCACCAACTCTGCCTGAACACTTCCATTCATTCTGAGAACAAATTCCCTTGCAATGGAGAGACCTAAACCTGTAGAATTTTTACTGCGCACTGTATCCGCCTTATAAAATCGTTCGAACACCCTGCTTACATTAATTTGTTCCGGATTTTTTACATCATTGCTAATCTTAATACATATCTGATTTTCCTCTCTCCTCAGTACTATTTTTATTTTTTTCTCACCATGTTCCAGTACGTTCTTTACAACATTCTGTATTACCCGTTTTAGAGCCTGTATATTTCCTTTCATATATAAAGGCTCATCGGTAATTTCAAATTCCGGTTCAATGCCGCTATTGTGCCAATCCTCATAATAAGAGAAAACCGTATCTTTCAAAACACGGTTTATAAAACATGGTTCCATCTGAATCTGATAAGATTCATTCTTTAATTTGGTAAAGGTAAAGAGTTCCTCCAGCATATCTTTCAGGCTGCCAATTCTCTCCTGAATAATCGCTATATATTTTTTCTGTTCCTGTGGATTATTACATTGTTCCAACAGTTGAAAATATCCGTCTAACGATGTCAATGGCGTACGAATATCATGGGACAGACTCGTATAAGTTTCTGAAATTATTTTTTCTTTTTCCTGATAGTTCTTTTTCTCTTCTCTTTTTTCTATCATTAGGTCATTCAATAAATCTGTAAGATGACCAATTCCCCCAAAATCAATTTCCCTTGAAATCATCATATTGCTGTCATGCTCTTTTATAAATTCTAACTGGCGGCAGATATCACTGATCTGCCGCTGGTATTTCCACAAAAATAAAATCAATCCAATAATAATTAAAACCAATATACCTACAAGTATCGCCATGAATATCAATCTCCAGTTCTTTTTAAAAGTATTACAGTCCGGTCATACCCCAGAAAATAACACGGGATAAACCGTAACTATACAATATCTCTTTTCTCAAACATAACGCTGCTGACAATGGACATCACAATAATAAATATAAGTCCCACCACAAGTGCAGCAGCTCCTTCCTTATTTGTAAAATCCATTGACATCTGTGAAATCTTCCCTGTTACTGTATAATTTATAATATGAAAATTCTTCGGTGCAATATTTTTTAACAGATTATCGATAGCAGAATATAAAATCATTAGTACATTCATACATAGACATATGGCGATTATCATACTCACTACATTATTGCGGATCAACATCGCAATCGCCATGCATATCAATGCTAACGTAAAATGAAGAAGCACTTCCACCAGAAGGTACCTTATCAGCGCTCCCACATCACCAAATTTAAGATATCCAAAAAATATTTGATTTGAAATCATCTGTACCATTATATAAATTCCAATGGTTAATATGGTAAATAGAAACAGTGATATTTCTTTTGACCAGACAAGTCTGCTCCGCCTTGCCACCTGCCCTCCAATATTTTTGATATATCCACTATTCATATCCGCCGTGGAAAAAATCACAGCAAAAATAGCAATAAAAATTCCTATGGCCTTCCCTTGAATATTGGCAAATATAATATCATATACTGTTACTTTTTCTGAAGCTTCCGTGGGAAGTGTTACAGTTATTCCCAGATTCATATTATCCGGTGAAGTGTCCTGTAATTTCTGGCTGCTTTCCTGCTGAACCTCAGTATCATAAAATTCTTCTGCTGACAAATATGTTGTAAATACGGTAACCAGAGCCAGTATAATCCATACTATATAAAGACTTTTAGTTTTTAACATACGATAGAAATCCATTTTAATCACATTAAGCATTTGGAACACCTCCTGTCATATTTAGGAAATAACTTTCCAGTTCTTCGCTCTTTATTGTTATCCCTTTCACAGGCACACCGGCTTTTGCCAGCTCCATGTTAATAATCCCGCTGTCATTTAGTCTCTCATAAATTTGAATATGGTGTCTGTCAATTACCTGGTAGTTGATAATTCCCATAACATCCAATATTGGGAGTGCAGACTCCGGTTCATCCAGCGTCAGTTCCATTCGCTCACTGCACCGCTTCATCAATTCTTCGTTGGTAATTTCCTCTAACAGACTTCCATTGTGAATAATTCCATAGTCCGTTGCCACCTTGGATAACTCCTCCAAAATATGGCTGGAGATAAGAATTGTCATATTTCTCTCTTCTTTTAGTCTTAAAAGTGTATCTCTGACCTCTGCTATTCCTTGCGGATCAAGACCGTTAATCGGTTCATCCAAAACCATTAAGTCCGGTTCACCTACCAGTGCCAGCGCAATTCCCAGACGTTGTTTCATTCCCAAAGAAAAATGTTTTGCCCTCTTTTTCTCTGTGCCCTCCAGACCGACAACTTTCAAAATTTCTTCAATATATCCAACCTTTTTTATCCCAAACAATTTACATTTTAACATCAGATTATCATAGGCACTCATATTGCCGTATAACCCCGGGCTCTCTATCAAACATCCAACTCTGGATCGAATTTTACTTAAATCCCTTCCCTGATATCCAAAAATCTCAATTTCACCGCTTGTGGGCTTTGACAAACCGCAAATCATCTTTAAAAAAGTAGTTTTACCTGCACCGTTTCTACCGATAAATCCATAAATACTGCCCTTTTTTAAATGAATATCCACATGATTTACCGCCTTGTGATGACCATACTCTTTTGTCAAAGCATGGGTGCTTAACAACAACTCACTCATTTCTGCATCTCCTTTCCTTTTGCTCCTATCTTACCGAAAGATTCCTAATCAATCGCAAAGAAAAAGTAAAAAAAATCTAAAGATGCAGGCGATATCCAATTCCCCACACAGTCTCTATGTATTCTTCCTCCGTTATCTTTTTTATTTTCTTTCTGATATTACTGATATGTACATCCAGTGTCTTTGTCTCTCCCATATATGGTTCTCTCCATGCGTACTCAAAAATATCCTCTTTGCTGAAAACCTGTTTGGGATGCTTTAACAATAGTTCCAGTATGGCAAATTCCTGTTTTGTAATCTGTGGAATTTCTTCTCCTTGTATTGTTATGCGAAAAGTTTCTCGATTTAAAACAAGTTTCCTGTGGGAAAGAATTTTTTGCTGTGTCTCTTCCTTTTTATGACGAAGCTGTATCTGCACCCTTGCAATGACCTCTTTAATTTCAAAAGGTTTTGTTATATAATCATCTGCACCGCCTGTTAATAACTCTATCTTTTCATCCATATCATCCTTAGCTGTCAGCACAATCACCGGTGTATTGTCTCTACTGCGTATCCCTCTTAACACCTGTTCTCCTGTCATTCCCGGAAGCATTAAATCAAGCAATACAACAGAATAAGATTTTTGTTCTAAAAGCATTCCTGCTTCTGTTCCCGAAAATGCCTGTTCACATTCATATCCTTCTTTTGATAGGGCTTCTTTCAGTAATTCATTAATATTTGCATCATCTTCTACAATTAATATGTTTTCCATGATTGCCCTCCTTAAAATAATTTGTCTATCATTTTAACATTCAGTAAGCAATAAATAAAAGAGTCCCTAAAATCAAATATAACCAAACTGATCTTAGGGACTTATTTTACCAATTATTCTTTAGTTTTCGACCACTGTTTTCCACTCTTCTTCTTTAAATCCCACACAGACTATGGAATCCTTCACAAGAATCGGCCGTTTCACCAGCATTCCGTCAGTTGCCAGAAGTTCATATTTTTCCTCATCACTCATTTCCGGCAGTTTGTCTTTTAATTTCATTTCCTTATAAAGCAATCCACTTGTATTGAAAAATCTTTTTAATGGCAGTCCACTATTTTCATGCCACTTTTTTAGTTCCTCCAATGTGGGATTGTCTTCTTTTATATTTCTATCCTGATATTTAACTCCACTTTCATCAAGAAACTTTTTTGCCCTTTTACAGGTCGTACATTTTGGATATTCCACAAATAACATCTTAGTACTCTCCTTTTTATTCATTTATACACTTTCTGATTCATCCTCTGGATAAATTATCTCTATCTCATCTAACCATTCTGCATCCTGCAAATTATATTTTTCCTCCGTACAACTGCCTTCTTCGTGCTGCTGTGGTTAAAAGCAGCCTTATCAGATTGACTTTCAGATACTAATTTAATTATATGATAATACTATATTATATCAATGTCCATTATTAATTGGGGGTTGTTTTTATATAACTAAATTACAGTCAAAATACCCACGGATTTCAGCAATAAAATCACAAGCAGAATTGGTGCAACAAACTTCACCATTACAACATACAGATTTTTACGTCCCATTTTACACCCGCTTTTTTCCACTTCATCTACAACCATCTTTGGTTTTAAAATCCATCCTATAAGAATACAGGTTCCTATTGCCACAAGGGGCATGAGAAGGTTATTACTGATATAATCCATAATATCCAGAATCTGCGCATGAGATCCATTGGGCAAAGTAATCTCGAAATACCATTTATTGTAACCCAGACATACAGCAATTCCCCCAATCAGGGCAACAGCCGTCTCAGTTGCAGCTGCTTTCATTCGGGGCATATTGAACTTATCCATTAGGCTGGACACCACCGCTTCCATGACCGAAACTGCACTGGTCAGTGCTGCAAACAAAACCATGGCAAAGAACAGGCAGCCAATAACATTACCCGCCTTTCCCATAGACGCAAATACCTTTGGTAAAGACACAAACATCAGGCTTGGTCCCGATGCTTCCATACCTTCCCTTCCCATAAATGTATATACAGCCGGAATAATCATAATACCTGCCAAAAATGCAACTACCGTATCAAATATTTCAATCTGATTAATAGACTTAACAAGATTTGCATCATCTTTTACATAGGAACCATAGGCAATCATAATTCCCATAGCGACACTTAAACTAAAGAACAACTGTCCCATAGCGTCCAACAGAACGGTAAAAAATCCCTTTAATGTTAATCCATCAAACTCCGGAACTACACAAATTTTAAATCCTTCCAGTCCGGTTCTGGTCATTCCCGCCTCATCTGTATGACTGATGGTCATGGAAAAAATCGCAATCCCTATTACCAGCAACAACAATATGGGCATAATTACTTTAGATGAAGACTCTATTCCTTTATTTACTCCGCGGAATATTATAAATGCAACTGCAAACAAAAATATTGCCAGCATAATCATTGGTTCTGTTTCTCCGCTTATAAAATCTGTAAAATATCCGTCTTCTGCCGCATTTACTCCCTCACCTGTCAGAAACGCAACAAAGTACTTGATAACCCATCCACCAATCACACAATAATACGGCAAAATAATGACCGGTACTAAACATGCTATCAGACCTATAAATCCTGATTTTTTATTTAGTCTGCTGTATGCTGTCAACGGACTCTGCTTTGTCTTTCTTCCTATGGCAATCTCAGTAGTCAGCAGCGTAAACCCAAAGGTAAGCGCCAACACCAGATATACTACCAGAAAAAGGCCACCGCCATCCTTTGCTGCAAGGTAAGGAAATCTCCAAATATTTCCAAGCCCTACTGCGCTTCCTGCTGCTGCAAGCACAAAACCTATCGATCCTGAAAATGAATTTCTGTTTTTTTCTTTCATAATTTTCTCCGATTCCTCTAAAAAGCAAACAAAAAACTTTTGCCCTTTTTACTCAGGGAGGCTCCCAATTTGTTCCAGATTATATTTGTATGGATATCATAACATATCTAAAAAAATATTTGTACTACAATTAACAAAAAATATACCTATATATTGGGGTAAATTACTTGTCAATTGCAAAAACATAATTCCTTTAATTTCCACATTTATTTTTTATCTGTCCCATCTTTCCAGATTTCCACATATAATAAATAAAATACTTATGAAGGATTTATTATGTATATACTAATCGGAGTTTTATTTGCTGTTTGTATCTTATTTTTTATTATTAACTTTTATCGGAGAAAATGTATTATTCGTAAAATCCGTTGCATGGACTTTTGTAACAAATTATATTTGTTAAATGATCTGGCAGCACCCTTTGGATTTGCCTACGTTCCTGAACAGGATATTATGACCTCAAGGCTTGATGCCTGGCAGAAAGATTTCGGGTATTGTACCCTTTATGACAAATCAGCCACCCGTTTTAATATGGTATTTGATTGTGAACCCATTTATTTTGATTATGATGGCCGCACTTGGATGATTGAATTCTGGAAAGGACAGTACGGAATTAATCTTGGTGGTGAAATAGGAATATATCAGTCTGATTTTGTTTTATCCCCGGAGCAATATGACCGCACACTTTTCCACGGTGTGTCCGATGACGAACTGCTTCCTATATCCATGGAATTAAATTACAAAGGACAGCCATTATTTTTTATCCGCCGAAACCATTGGTGGCTTACCGGATTTCGCATGGGAAGTTACTGCGAACCTGAAAATCTCGCAATGGATGTCTCCATTACCTTTTTAAACGAAGAAATGCTTGAATCCTTTGTTGAAAGCCTGAAACATTCAGGATATGGCAAATGTGAATTATTGATCTGTGATCTGACCCTTTCGTTTTCATTTTCCATTCCCCATACCAGACAGCCAAGGCTCGTTCATTGCTGGCGTGTCCGCTTTTCCCAATGGCAAAATCGGCTTTTCTGCAAATTATATCAGCTAATTACCCGCCCATTTACTTGTACAATGGATAGAATCTTATATTTATACTTTTTCCTGCCTGCTGCATTTCGCCATCTTCTCTGCTTTAAGAGAAGCCGCAGACAGAAATTTCATAAAAAACGCAAAAAAAACTGCTGTACAAATTGCGGTCACAAATGTTGTAAAAAATGCAGTTCTAACTCCAACAGAAAGTGCAGGAAATATAAATGAGCTATTATAACCGCATATCAAAAGCATTTGAGAATGCACTCCGGCTTCCTCTCTCATCAGATTCCAAATATGTAATCTTTAGCGACTGCCACCGGGGAACAGGCAGTGTAAGTGATAATTTTTTAAAAAATGACGGTATATAGGTGGCGGAGATGAAATATTATTTGGCTAAAAAATTTACGTAGATTGAATTAGGTGAC
>JAUUNJ010000021.1 GCA_030844625.1 Roseburia sp.
GCTGCTCAGTTGGATAAAAACATTTCTGCGATTTATCCAATTAAGTTAAAGAACATTAATGAATTGGATAATTACAAAAATCTGATATATTATGTGGAAGAATCACCTTACTTTTTTAGGAGATTTGTTCTACCTTATACAGATAAACAAACGGATGAACTGAAAACAATAATTTCAGACAATAAAGGAAAAACAATAAGAGATGTATTGAGTGATTTAGCAAATGATGAAGATGCATACTTCGATCTGGCTGAACACAAAAGTATTAATAGTGTTTATGAATTAGTAATAAGATTGTTTTCCAAAATACCTTTTTTACAATATAATTTTAAAGCCGAACAAAAACCTATGTCTATTGAAAAAAGAATTGAAAATTCATTGGATGAAATTTTATTTAAATACCATGACATTGTAGTAAATGAGAATAAAGACTTAGAAGCAATGATTTTAAAAGAAGATACAGAGTTAACGGATGCTGATTTAGAACGAAAAATAGATGAATTGGTAAGGGAGGTTTAGCAAATGCAATGTAGAATAAAATCCCTAAGAGTAAATAATTTTAAATGTTTTGATGATTCAAAGTTTTATGAGTTTTCATTCGATGAAGAGAAAAACCCTATAATTTTAACAGGACCTAATGGATTTGGAAAAACAACATTTTTTGATGCATTAGAATTGGTTTTCTCCAAAAATATTACTAGATTTGAAACAAAGATAGAAAATAAAAATACTAACTTATTAAAAAATGTTTTACTAAATAAGGCTGAACAAGATGGATATATAGTGGTAACGCTTGTTAATAAGAATAAGGAATATATTACGTTAATGGCTAAAATAGATCATACAAAGAAGAAGGTAATATATAGTGATTCTATTAGTTTTGGAATTGAAGAACGGTATATTGAAACACAAAGGTTAAATGATGTGTTAAATGAATATGATAATTGGAAAGATAATATAACTGATTTTGACAAAATAAAATATAACATGAATGAGTTTGGTGTTTATTATTATATATCTCAAGCAGAATCAGTTCATTTTTTAAAGAAAAACATGAGCGAAAGAAAAAGTACTTTAGATGCTTTACTTGAAGTGGGTAATGCATCAATATGGAGTGATTTTGTTAAAGATGAGCTTATTGGGAAAACAAAATCGACCAAAGGGGTTTTAGTTAACGAAGAAATAGAGCGAGTAAATCGCATAATAAAAGAAGATGGAAGCGCATTAAAGGCGTGTTATGAAAAAACACAAGACAATGAGAAGGTTGAATATGCCCCTATTCTTTTGTGTGATGAAATACCATATTGGGATGTAGAGAAACTTGATGATTTTTCAGAGGACGAACTTGAACAGGGAATTAGTGAACTTGATAGATTATCATCATATGCAAAAGAATATGGTGATTATGAAAAATATGTTTGGAATAAGCGTCTGGAAGCTGCTATAAATCCATCGGTTATATCGGATATGTTGCTCTGTATACCATATATTTCACATAATGGAAAATTTGAAATATCTAAAGTGAATCAGTTTTTAGAAGAACAAAATAGAATAATAGAGATATATAATAGAAGTGCCTTTTTCAGAACAGATGATTTTGATGTATTAATATTCAAATGTTCCGATATGGAAAGATTAAAAGAAATCGATGAAGAACTGATAAACTTTGATATTCAGAATCTGAATAATCTATGTGAACAGATAAAATTAAATGGTCAAGCGATTTCTGATAGACAAAATATTATTATAGAATTAGAAAGGGCAAGAGAAAAATTACATAGCATAAATGAACAATATAATAAAGATTCATCGGTATGTCCATATTGCAATCATCAGTATACCGATTTGAGTGAATTATCAAATGGATTCGATGATGTGAAGTTGCGTTTAGATAAAGAAAAAGGGAAAACTGTGTTGAAAAATACTGATTTGATAAATCAAGTTAAGGAAATAGTTGCAGAGTCAAAGCAAAAAGTCAATTCTTTAATAGAAAAATATGATGATGTAAAGATAAATGATTTGTTAACAGTAATAAAAAAATTGAAGAATATAATTCATGATAAAAACGAGATGGATAAGATTGAATTAATATATTCTTTGATTTTTGATAAACAAGAGTGGAAAGAATTGAATAATCAGGAACAAATTAGCGAGATTAGCCGTATTTGTTTGGATTTTCAAAAAACATATGAGAATGACCAGTTTTGTCAGCATTTAAAGGATTTTAATTATCCATCAATAAGTGAGATATATCCTGAAATTAATTGGGATATGCAGTCGAATTTAAAAGACAAAGAGAAGGTTGATAATAAAAAGAAATATATACAGATTCATATTAACCAAAAAAGAAATCAAAAAGCACAGACAATAAAACAACGCTTGAAGGAGACTTTAATACGTCTAGATAAGTTAGAAAGAATACGTGAAAAATTGAATTCATTAAGCAAAATATATGATAAATCAATTGAGCAGTATAAGAATCAGGTTTTAAAGAAATTAAGAGTTCCTCTACTGATTTATACAGCAAAAATATTGCAAGATTATCAAAATGGATTGGGAGTATTTATTAACAAAGATGAAATGAGATTTGTGTCCAATTGTGATGCTAAGCATGACATTTTAAATACATTTAGTTCCGGTCAGCTATCGGGTTTTGTATTAGCTTTTTTGTTTTCAATGAATAAGCAATATATTAAGGAATCTGAAGATGATTTAGGTTTTATATTAATTGATGATCCTGTTCAGACAATGGATGATATTAATATTTCATCCATGATAGAGGTACTTCGTAATGATTTTTCCTCTAAACAAATTATTATGTCAACACATGAGATGGATAAAGAAAACTATATTTTGTATAAATTCTACAAGTATAATATAGTCGGTCAGTCTTTTAATGTAAAGGATAATTTGTATGGTTTATAAAAATGGTGCCGGAAATTTAGTGAACAAGTTTTTTATGGACACCAATTCTTATTCACAGAATTAGCTTGTGCTCGTATTATTTCGATAAGAGATAGTGCGATAAAATTACAGTACTTTGATTGCAATATTATCAATAAACCTTTGAGAGTTGGGTAACGCATGAAGATTTTCCCCTGTTTTTTATGAAAGAAAAAGAAGGGTATTTTCAAAAAATGTAGCATGGACTCCCTTCCTGCATTGGTAGCAGTAAGTAAATTGTATTTTCATAACAATTGTCCATCTATAGTCAAGAAAGGGAAACTATGGAAAGGCATGGGTAGTCCTACATAGCTTAAATTATGCAACAAACAAAACATAAAACCCCTTATTTTAGGGATTTTCCATCTATCAAAGAGATAACATCAGACTATTAACTTATAATTATATAAGGATGGCGGACTAATAATAGTGCCATCCTATATAGATTAATTAAAAGTATTCATTGCTTCTACATACCCCTGCAGCCCATCAGGCTGCAAAGCAAAGTAAATATAATTAAATGGTTCTTCCCTTGCAAGCTGATGGAGATAAGCAATATCCAACGAATCGTCAAAAAACACATTGTTATTTAATCGTGTGCAGCTGAATATGATTTTAAGTTTCTCTCCAACATAGACTTCAATAGAATCTGTTTCTGGATTGTAAATTGCAAAATAGATATTATTCATGTATAATCCTTTCATAAATATGGTTGAAAAATCAACGTTGTTAATGGTGACATTATTGGAGGTAAAAACCATGTCCGTGCACTTAAAATGCACTTAATAATTTTTTGAAATATAAATACATAGTACAAAACGTGATAATTTAAAGCATAAAATCGGACTAAAAACACTATAAATACCATAGTATGTAATATTGATTGTAAGGTTGCTACGATTATTGAATAAGATGGTATAAACCTAGTATTTATGGGCATTCCCGAAGATTTCGGGAATGCCTTTTCTACATTATGGCGAGGGAGAAGATGAGAGAATGGCATCAAAATGGCGTCACAAGAGGAAATGTGTGGTTTTATTCCTGGGGAAATGGCATAATATTAGAGTAAGATTTGGTTGATAAATTGAAAGTTGACGTGGAGCAAGTTTGTTTATAAGTGAGAATGAGGTTGTAATAATTCGCTAAGGATTATACAATATCTATGATAATATCGAAAGGAAAAGCAGTGTATGAGAGTAAGATATGTTATGGCTCAGTAATCTGAGCTTAAAATAAAAAAGAATAGTTAAGCTCAGATGAATCCCATACTAACAGGAGGGTTACAATGAGCTATGTTAGAGCAGAGGATATTCTGCCTAAAGAATTGATAGAAACTATTCAGCAATATGTGAGCGGAAAAAGTATATACATTCCCTGTAAAGAGAAAAAAATTTGGGGAAGCCAGACCAAGACAAAGCAGTATTATGAAATACGAAACCATGAAATATGCAAGAAACATAAAAAAGGTATTTCTATAAAAAAACTTGCTAACGAGTATTCCTTATCAGAAAAAAGCATACAAAGAATCATAAGAACTACTAGCATTATGGATGAAATTGCCCTATGAAAGTAGCTTGCCGAAAGGTGTATCATCGCTGTGGGGGATGCGGAAAAAAGCAGGAGTTTATAAATTTAGGGAAATTCAGAGTGAATGCAAACGGAAACAAAGCAGATGTATGGCTTATATACAGATGTAAAAAATGCAAACATTCATGGAATTTAGCAATTTATGAAAGGATAAAGATATCAAAGATTGCACCCATAGAGTATGAATCATTTATGGAAAATGATTTTGATTTTGCTGCCAGATATGGAAATGATATAGATTTTTTGACAAGAAACAATGCTGAATTTAGATAGGATGTAAACCGAATAGTCAGTTATTCGGCTTATTGTTACATTGCAGAGGTAAACGATGGAAGAATATAGATATATTAAGTTAACAGAGGAACCTGTACTCAAAGATGAAGCCGCTTCCTGGTTTCATCATAAATGGGGTGTGCCGAAAGAAGCATACTTAGAGTGTATGGAAGCATACTTAAATAACGAGACGGAGTACGGATGGTATTTATGCCTTGATGGTGAGAAGATTATTGCAGGAATGGGAGTGATAGAAAATGATTTCCATAATAGAAAGGATCTTACGCCTAATGTGTGTGCTGTATATACCGAAGCCGAATATCGGTGCAAAGGCATTGCAGGAAAATTATTAAATATGGTTGTGGCTGATATGAAAGAAAAGGGAATATCACCGATTTATTTAGTTACGGATTATGTAGGATTTTATGAACGTTATGGATGGAAATTTTTATGCATGGTACAGGGAGATGGTGAATCTGATATGACAAGGATGTATATTCATAGAAGTTGAAAAGGATATAGAGAAATTAGTGTATCCCGAGTTAATGGAGGTGTTTATGATTGAATTAAAACAGATTAACCATGATAATTGGATAGAATGTATAGAACTTGAAGTTAAAGAAGAGCAACGTCAATTTGTGAATCCAAATATATTTAGTTTGGCAGAGGCATATGTTCATTCCGATGCAAATAAAAGGGAAGCAGAAGAATATTATAGATGTATTCCATTTGCAATTTATAATGACGATAAGATGATAGGTTTTACTATGATAACTTACGAAAAAGAATACGATTTTGATAATAGACCTGCTTATGAAATATATAGACTAATGATTGTTAAGGAGTATCAAGGAAAGGGATTAGGTAAAGAAGTCCTAAAGTTAATATTAAATTATATAAAGACATTTCCTTATGGAGAAGTGGAAAGTGTTTATGCTTCATGGCATCCAGACAACAAAGCCTCTGAAAAAGTATGTTTAACAAACGGCTTTGTAATTGTTGGAAAAGATGAAGACGGAGCAGTTATATCAAGAGTAAGTATTTAGAATAAGTCGATGCTATTGATTGGATTAAAGAATGAGAAAATACTAAAATTTTATAGAAATGCAAGATATATAATAGTGCGAATAAAACAGGGTTTATTCAATGGCTATAAATTAATACAGGATAAGGTATGGAGAGAGTTGTGTATTTGTGAAGTAACCAGAGTAACCGATGGTATCATGTGATAAAGGAGATTTTTCAAATGAATTATTTAAATGCAAAAGATGTGCTTTCTGAGGAACTTCTAAAAGAAATACAAAAGTATGCAGATGGAACATTGCTTTATGCTCCAAAGATTGAAGGCAAAGAAAAATCATGGGGAGAATTATCAGGACAAAAACTTTATTATAGAAAAAGAAATAGAATGATTATGAATAAGTTCAGATATGGAATTTCAATCAATCAACTAGCCAAAGAATATCATTTATCAATAGAGACGATTAAGAAGATTGTATACTCCAAAAAGAATTTTGGGGAACTTATTTTTTATCCAAATATAAATTCTGCAAAGGAATACAGTAAGGAGTTCTTTTTAGAAGAATGGATTCATACATATCTCTTGTTTGAAAGAAAAAATAAAGTATTCTCGGATGGATTACACAAAGCGAATAGATTTTATTTGGGACCATTGGCAATGCCATTGGAAGTGTTGGGTGTAGTGTTTACGAAGATACTCATGAAATCGGAATTACTTATTGTATAGGGAGTAAATATAGAGGAAAAGGTTTTGCAAAAGAAGCTGCAAGCGCATATACAAAATACTTTTTTGAGCATTATCCGAATATTAATCGAATGATTGCGACAATCAGGCAGGATAACATTATTTCTAACAGTGTCATTAGGTCAGTGGGTTATGAATTGGAAATGATGAAGATGTATAAAGATATAAATGATGAGGAAGAAGCTATGTATAACTTTTATGTTTATGATAATAAGAAAGCCAAAGATTTAACAGTTCCTGTTGGTGAGGGTATTTTGAATGTACGTGTTGGAGCAATTATCGCAAAAGAGGGGAAATTGCTTATGGTAGGAAATGAACGGTCCGATTATTATTACTCCGTAGGAGGAAGAATTAAGTTTGGTGAGAGTGCTGAGGAAGCTGTAATCAGAGAGGTAGAGGAAGAAACAGGTGTAAGAATGGAAATTGACAGGCTCGGATTTGTGCATGAAAATTTTTTTGTGGGAGATGCAGAGACTAATAGAGGGAAAGAAATATATGAGATATCATTTTTCTTTTATATGAAGGTGCCTGATGGATTTGAACCGATATGCAATAGCTTTACAGAAGATGAACAAAAAGAAAATCTTTACTGGATAGATGTGAATACAGAAAAGAAATATTATCCGGAATTTTTGAGACAACATTGGGGAAAAGAAGAATGGGGTATAAAGCATATTGTGACAAGGGACTTTTAGTAGAATTCGAATATCCGAAAAGTAAGTTGAACGATGGAGAGAGGACTGGTAGGAAAGATAAGTTAGAAAGGATACAAATGCGAGGATATAATTTAATAGCCGTATTCAATAGGGAAGAAGATAAAGTACTGATGTGCAAAAGAAAGAAAAACCCGTATAAAGGATTGGCAAATTTAGTGGGTGGGAAAATTGAAAAAAATGAGAATGGAATAGAAGCAGCATACAGAGAATTACAAGAAGAAACAACGATAACTAGGGATAGTATAATCCTTTACCATTTGATGGATTTTGCATATTATGGGGAAGGTTGTTTCATTGAAGTATATGTTGGGAAATTAAATAAAGAAATAAAAGTTTCCGGTGATGAAAATGAATTGTTTTGGTCAGATTTAAAACAGAATTTTTCTGATGAATCAAAGTATGCCGGAAATGGTAATATTGACCATATTATGAAAGTGATAAAGCAATATAAAGAAGAGAGACAACAATGAAATTTAACAAATTAATTCCTGAACTGACAGTATCAGATATTGAAAAATGCAAACAGTTCTATACAGATATATTAGGATTTAAAATTGAATATGAAAGGTTAGAAATAAGTTTGTGTTTTTGTCCTTGGGGGAGGCGCAAATTATGCTGGAAGAAGAGAACGGAAATTGGAGTATTGGAGAACTTAAATATCCTTTTGGAAATGGAGTGAATTTTGAGATTTTCAGAAACAGTGGAAAGTGTTGAGGAATAAGAGGAAATAGGCGAAACTAACAGATTTAGACAACGATGGAGTTCAGATTGGAAAGAAGTCGATGACTTTTTAGGTTATAAAGTTAAAACTTGCAAATATAAATGGGAAAAATATTTGTTACCCGATGGAGAAAATATGAGTGCTGAACAACTGTGGAATGAATTTACTGAAAAAAATAACATTGAATGCGATAAATTCGATACATGGACATTTGGAGATAATGCAAAAGTGCTTACAGAACATGTATTAAAAGGGTTAAAAACAGCAACATCATCTTTGTATATATTATATGGACATGAACCACTTCCAAGGATTGGAGAGTATAGTGTTATTTTAGATGAGAATGATATAGCGTGTTGCATCATTAAAAACATAAAAGTTGATATTGTTCCATTTAGTGAAGTCACACAGGAACACGCTTTCCGAGAAGGAGAGGGTGACAGAAAGTTGGAAACATGGAGAAAAATACACAAATTATTTTTAACAAGATGTTTAAAAGAAAAAAGGATGACATTTGATGAAAATATGTTAGTGGTATGTGAACAGTTTGAAGTGGTATATAAAAGTGGTTTAGGAGAAGAAAAAGCGTTATGGTAAAGGCTATATTTATAGATTTCTATTATCATTTTTATTAATACTAAATTAAGCTATAGGCTATATTTTTTTATTACTAATAAAACATAAAAACTTTATTGTCGTCCACTCTATATACATATTTACCGCTTCTAAAATATGACCGTCCCTCTTGATCAATATAATAATCCTGTATACTGCGCACATAAATAACTTCACCATTGTCTAGTGCAATCATACATATAAATTTTCCTTCAATTAACCATGTGCCTCCTACGATGAGCGCAAAAGCAGATACCATTATAACAATACCACCGTAAATTGCACTAACGCATAAAATTGCTCCTACTACTTGGATAATAAACAAACATAATCCTTTAATTAGACCCGCTTTAATTACTAAAATTAATAATATTATTAATAACGTTACAACGCTAATTATTTGAAATACTCTAAATGGAATATTTATTCCCACATAGTATACTGCTTTATTGTAAAAAAATATCGGAATTGCAATAACCAAAATTGGTATCAAATATCTTTTATATAATATTTTCCCTGTTTTCCAAACATAATCCGCCACTACTTTTATTATAAATAAAGCAACACAACAAATTATAATTCCAGCGAAAATATATCTAAGCAGTTCTTGTATATTTACATCACCGATTTGATTTATCATAAGACCTCACTCATTGTTTTGAAAATGCCCCCAAAATTACCTTGATAGATTTTACTAATGCCTTAATCCACCAAACCAACGGTTGTATTAAATCACTTAATGCCTCTCCGATTCTAAATGTAAATAAATGTAACAACATCTTTAAAGGGGGAAGTATAACATTATTTAGATATTCCTTTGGGAAAAATAATATTGTTGTAAATGACCATGTCATTAGCATAGGTGACAAAATTACAATTAAAACAAGGGAATCTTTAAACATCCCCAACATCAGCATAATGACTGTCCATAACACAGCCAAAATAAATGATACGATTAATCTTTTTTTTACACTTTCTTTTGTTAAATTTTCCATTTTTTATCCTTTCTTTATTAGTAGTGCCAAAACCACTCTTTACTTTTTATGTTACAAAATCCTATAAATAATAAGGCACTTGCATTATCTTTGTTTGTAGTAATGCTATGCTGATATTTCACTATATCCATAATTATTTTTTCGTATTAATAGATTTCTTTTTACTCCATGCACCATAATAGTACTTTTTTCCCACCTTTACATATCCTCTTACTCTAAAATAATATTTCTTCTTGGATAATTTGGATATATTTGTGGATGTTAAATTCTTAGATACTTTTTTCTTTTTTGCACCTTTAAAAGACTTCTTTTTGCTATACTGGATTTGATATCCTGATACACCATTCTCTGAATTCCAGTAAATATATGCCTTTTTCTTAGATTTTTTATATCCTGAAGGGGCTTTCATTTTTCTTGGTAATACGATTACAGAGATAACTTTTGTTACATTACTTCCATCTTGTGCAGATACTGTAATATTCACCTTTCCAGCTCTATATGCTGTAACTTTACCTGTTTCACTATCTATATCTGCTATTTGAGTATCTCCAGATTTCCATTCTACGGTTTTATCTGTAGTATTACTTGGCGATACATTTGCCTTTAAATTAAAACTTTTTCCCGCAGTAACTATTTTATTACCTGATACACTAATACTTTTTGCTAATACTTTTTCTTCATATTTTAGTGTATATCTACCCGTTTCATTATCATATGGATATATCTTTATATAATAAGTACCAGCAGGTAATGTTTTTTCATATACATAAGTTGACGGATTTTCTTCAGATGCACCATAAATACCTGGATTAGACATTTCAATATAATCCTTATTCCATACTTGCAAATATGAATCTCCTATATAACTTGTGTAAACAAAACGAATTGTTTTTGAAAAATTTAATTGAATTTTATAAAAATCTAATCTATCATCCTCAGATATAAATCCCTTTACTGTTTGATTTAGGTTTAAATTTTGTGCCGTAGAAAAATCATTATTATTAGCGCTCTCATTATTGTTAGCAGCTTTGAAGCTTGCGCGTATACGGTATCCGCCTATCTCATCACCATAACCGCGTATTGCTATGACATATGTTCCCGGTTCTAGTGCTAAACAATCCGTATTATTTTTAGGCGATATATCGCTAGATGAGTAAATGCCTGTTTCACAATACTTTTTTGTCAAATCGTAATTATATATTTTAATAAAGGAATCACCAACACTTAATCCTTGGTAATCTACCGTTAACCATCCTGCTTTATCTAATCTCACAGAATAATAATCTATTTCATCCGCTTTGCTAATCTGTCCTGAAACCCAGGAATTATCCATACTCAATGGCACATAGCTTATTGCTGCTTGCGTTTTTTCGGATGCAACCAAGAATAATGAAAAAACAAACATTATTCCCAACAATACTTTTAAGATTCTCTTTTTCTCACGCATAATTTTAATCCTCCATGTCTATATTTGAATTGCAATGGTCAATAAAAATATAAATCATACGAAATTGGACAATGCATCATCAATTTTAGAAAACAAGCCATATGAATTTCTTATGATATTTGTATTTACTAATTTTCTATGGCTCTTTCTTTTTCGAAATACATTGTTTCTAACTATATGTTCCACATTTCAGACTTTTTGAAACTTATCTGATATAATTTGTTTATCTGTAAAAATGGTCGAATTTTATGTAAAAAATAAATATTTTTGATTGTTTCAAAAAGTCTACTTTATGAAACAAATAAATTTCTATTTTTATACTATGCTTTATGATTTTTCCATACATCTTCTGTAAAAAGTGGAAGGACTCATTCCAACAGCTTTTGCACCTTCCCGTACTGATATTTTTTTATCTTTCCACAACTTGTAATATTCTTCAAATCCCTCTGGCATATCTAACTTTGGTGCTCCAAATTTCACTCCGTTTTTCTTTGCTATTTCGATTCCCTCAGTCTGTCTCTGCTTGATAAAAGCTCTTTCTGTTTCAGCTACATATGCCAAAATCTGCAAAACCAAATCGGAAATAAATACTCCGGTCAAATCTCCATGCACCGTAGTTGTATTCAGTAACGGCATATCAATCACCTTAATGTTTGCTTTGTTTATTTTTGTGATAAATCTCCATTGTTCTAAAATCTCCGTATAATTTCTTCCCAGTCTGTCAATGCTCTTTATCACTAATAAGTCTCCCGGCTTTAACTTTTTTATCAGTCTGTTATACTGTGGTCTGTCAAAATTTTTTCCGGACATCTGGTCTGAATACATATTTTTGTCTTCAATTCCTTCCTGCTTCATTGCCAGTATCTGCCGGTCCAGATTCTGTTCTTTGGTTGATACTCTGATATAACCATATTTTTTCATTTACTTTTGTCTCCTTCCAATATATTTTCATATCAATTTATAAAACCAGAGAATTAATATCGTCCTCTGGCTTTTTTCCATCCTTTCACATAACTTCGTATGATTGCAGTTATTACCTGAATAACGAATAATAACAAAATAAGATTTATGGGTATGATTATTTTTACCCAGCCTCCCAGAAATATTATCAGTACCATAAACAAAATAGGATTCACAAAACCTTTTGTAACCGTAACCGTTTCACTAAAAAATATTTCTGACTTTATCGTTTCAAGAATTGTAATATGCCTTTTTATCGTCTTGAAGTGGAAAAATGGGACAGAATGGCGTCACGAGAGGAAATATGTGGCTTTATTCTTGGGGGAATGGTATAATTTTTAGGGTAATATATTTGCTTCGGAGTGAAATAAATTAATGGTCAAAGGAGAATATTTTCGGATGGAAAAAGCAATGGAACTGGTTCAAAATGGAGAAATGCAGGGATATCTCGTCTACGAGGGAAATGATGTTATTGGTTGGTGTAATGTAAATGATAGGTAGAAATAACAATATTTAAAAGAAAGCAGGCGGCGTAAGGAGAAATGAATGCTTATTAAAAATAAAAACATAGATAACGGAAATGCGTTTGATTGGGGAAAAACATCGAAAGATTATGCGAAATATCGGGATATTTATCCGCAATTATTTTATGAGAAAATAGTTGATAGAAGTTTGTGTATAGGCGGACAGAGTGTTCTTGATGTTGGAACAGGAACCGGTGTGCTTCCAAGAAATCTGTATCATTATGGGGCAAAATGGACAGGGGTTGATATATCCGAAAATCAAATAGAACAGGCGAAGGCTTTATCGAAAGGATTGGAGATTGAATATTATTGTCTGCCTACTGAAAAAATAGAGTTCCCGGATAATTCATATGATGTGATTACGGCTTGTCAGTGCTTTTGGTATTTTGAACATGAAATTGTGATGCCCCGATTTTTTAATATGTTAAAACCGGAAGGGCGAATTCTTGTTCTTTATATGGCGTGGTTACCATTGGAAGATGAAATTGCAGGAGCCAGCGAACAACTGGTTTTGAAATATAGTCCGAAATGGAGTGGTGCTAAAGAAGCAATCCACCCTGTTGAAATACCGGATTGTTATGACGAAAAATTTGATATTGTTTATCGTGAAGAATATCCGGTAAAGGTACATTTTACAAGAGAAAGTTGGAACGGAAGAATGAAAGCCTGTCGGGGAATCGGTGCGTCTCTTTCAAAAGAAGAAATAAATCGTTGGGAAAAAGAACATATGAAACTGCTTTTTGAAATCGCACCCGATGAATTTGATATTTTGCATTATGGAGCGATTGCAGAATTAAAGGTAAGAAAGTAATCATTTGGTGAGGATAATTAAGAAGTTAAAAACTGGATACCTAATGAAAGTTATGCAGATATTGAAGAAACTCGTGAGGCAATAGAGTTTTACGCTGATTGTGTTAATAATAAACATTTGCCATTTGTGTTGGCTGTAGAATTAAAAGAAACCAGTGAGTTAATTGGAGATACAGGTATAAACGAAGTTGATGGTAATTCAAATGAAGTAGAAATCGGTTATACAATTTGCCGAAAATATAGTGGGAATGGCTATGCAACGGAACTTGTAAAAGAAATGACAAAATATACATGCGAAACCTTTGGAGTTCATATTTTGTATGGTCGTGTTATGCATGGAAATGATGCTTCTATACGTGTATTAGAGAAAAATGGATATTTGTTTATTTCAGAAGAGTTTGGTGCAGAGGATGATCCGTATGGTAAAGGAATGTTAATTTATAGGAAAGAGTGTTAATTAAACCTGAATTATTGCGAGTAATTCGTTTTCGTGGATGAGAGACTATTTGAGCTCATAAAATTGGATACACAGGTGACAAGAGATGAATTTAATTTTAGTAAAGGCAGAAGATTTTGACAGCTATATTTCCAGTCTTGAATTGAAAGATATTCAAGATGGAAAAGTTCCTGATTCTACCTTCTTTTGTCTGGACACTGATAGAAGTATAGTTGTTGCAATGCTGTGTGGGCAAATGCAGCTACGAGATGAAGATTGAGGGGATATACAAATAAGAAACATCATATCTTGAGGGGAAATTAACAAAATGATTAAATGGATATTTTTTGACTTGGGATCAACTTTGATTGATGAAAGCGACTGTGAAGAATATAGAACACAGGAATTGCTAAAGCAGCCTAACGCACCAAAGCGAGAAACGTTAGAATGCCGCATGATACAACTTGCTTCACAGAATCGGTTGCCGTATAAAGATGCTGCTAAAGAATTTGGATTGGAAACGATAAAATGGCCGAAGCATTTAGAAAAAATATATAATGATGTTCCTGAGTTACTTGAAAAGTTGAAAAATAAATATCATTTAGGTATCATTGCGAACCAAAGCATGGGAACAGAGCAACGGCTTATAAAATACGGTATTTGCCAATATTTTGATATCATCATATCCTCAGCCGAAGCTGGAGTATCTAAGCCCAATTTAGAAATATTCAAGATGGCATTGGATAAATCAGAATGTATTCCGTCAGAGGCTTATATGATCGGAGATAGATTAGATAATGATATCGAACCGGCATCACAAATTGGAATGCATACAATATGGGTGAAACAAGGATCTTTTGCTTATGGAAACTTAAATTTAATACAATATCAGCCTGAACATATAGTAAATAATATTACAGAAATATTAGAATATTTATAGTTTTTACATCAATAGTCCCATATGATGAAAACGATTATCATTCAAATCAAGATTTAGTTATGAGGTATTTATGAAATATAGGAATTATTCCAGATTAGAGAATATTGAAAAATGCACGGATGGAATGTCTCCGGCAAATGTGTATCGGTGTGAACTTGATTCAAGGAATGTATATTTAAAGACGATTCACAAGAGATATTCAAGCACAACATATAGTGTAAGGAGAGAAGCCGATATTATGAAATGGCTTAAGGGAAAACTGAATGTACCAAATGTAATTGAATCAGGTGAAGTCAATGATGAAGAATTTTTGATTATGAGTGAAATTACAGGAAACCATATTGATGAGTATATAAAAGAACCGGAACTTTATGTTAGCTATTTAGCTGAGGCGATTCATTTACTGCAGAAAGTAGATATATCAAAGTGCCCCTTTTTTTCTAATGTTGACATGAGATTAGCAGAATTAGATTTTTTATTGAAGAATAATTTGGCTGATGTTAATACAGGTAACTGGGAAAAAACAACGGAATTTAATTCGTCGCAGGAGTTATATAAATGGCTGTGTGAAAATAAGCCGGCGGAGGAATATGTTTTTACACACGGAGATATTGGAGCGAATCTGTTTGTAAAAAATGGAAAAATATTCTTTTATGATTTAGCTAGAATGGGAATTGCGGATAGATGGATGGACATTGCATTTGCTGTAAGAGATATAAGAAAAGAATGCCCTGATTATGAGCAAATGTTTTTTGATAAATTGGGTGTAGAGCCAAATTATGAAAAGATAAATTATTATATATTGCTGGATGAGATGTTTTAAACTATGTATACAAATTGTAGAGAAAATGAAGTAAAATTTATAAAAAGATTATGGGATTCTCAACCTACCACATGTCCGAAATGTGGAAATGCCACACTTGAATATTTACATAAAAAGGCAAAAAGAAGCGATTGTGACTGGAAGTGTCCTTCATGTGGGGAAGTATACCGCACCATCAAAATGCTAAAAGAATTGCCAAATGAATAAATTAGGATTGTAAGCAGATTTTTATGGGGACAGGTATTATGAGATATAGTTTAATTTTTGAGTATGTATGGATATAATACAAGTGAACTGGTCGGAAAAGTAAAGGTTTGATGGTTAGAAAACTTTGAATTTGGAGTGAAGCTATGGACTATATAATACGGGAAATATCGTAGGAGCTATTTGGGTACGGATAATGAATGATTATGGACACATTGATAATTCCACTCCTTCACTTGCTATGTTCGTTGATGAAAATAGTGAGGAATATATTATGACCGTAAATCTATAACGGAACGGCAAGATGGAGTTAAAAGAAGTCGGCTGAAAATGATTGTTCCTTAACAGAACGTGATGAGAGCGTGAAAGTAATGGCAATTCATATAAATATTGTATATAATTGAATTATTAAATCGAAATTGGAAAGAAGAGACTTATGAAGATAAAAGACAATTATAAATCGTATATTCTATTGTTTTTGGCAGGCATCTTAGCAGGCATTATTTGTAGGCTGTCAGATTTTTTCCCATATGAAAGTTTATGGAGTTTATCTTCTATTGCAACAATGTTTGGCTTTTGGATTGCAAGTGTAGGTGTGATTACATGTCTTAGTTCATCTAATAGAGGTGCTTTCATAAATTCTTTCCTCTATATGTTTGGGATGACGTTAAGTTTTTACGGATTAAAATCTATATTAGGACTCTATATTGAACGTTTTTCAAGCGAGCCGCATTTTCAGACCAATCTGTTCCTTTTATATTCTGCATTATCTGTTGTATGCGGTATAGGAAGCTATATTTTGTATCATTGGAATAATGGAAATGTAATCGGCTCCATCTTATGCGCACTACCTGCAAGCGGCATGCTGGCAGAAGCGGTAGCCTGTTTATTGATGTTATTGAATCACCAGATGTTATTAGCACAAACTTTGTTTGATTTTGTTTTTGCGTTCATTTTTTTGCTTGTATTATTAAAAAAAGCAAATTATAAAACTATATACTTTACAACTATGGGTGTTGTCATGA
>JAUUNJ010000549.1 GCA_030844625.1 Roseburia sp.
CACATTCTGCGATAGGAAAACTATGCCCCAATGTGTCGGCACTGTACCAACTTATGCCTTGCACACCACACTCCTGCCGTGACAGATGAATAGTATTTTTATCATATATTCTTAAACCTCCTTAAACTTCCATTTTTAGCCACTTTTTCGGCATTTTACCTCTTTTTTGACGCAGTCAAAATCTACGTGAGTATATGTATTTAATGTAACACCTATATCTGAATGTCCCATTAAATATTGTAAATGCTTTGGATTCATACCACTACTTGCCATATGACTACAATAAGTATGCCTGCATACGTGAGGTGTTACTTTAGGCATTTGCACTCTATAGATTTTATTGTACTTCTGGCAAATATGTTGAAAGTATTTTTCCCAATGTAACGCTACCATAGGCATATTATTCTTATCTAAATACAAGAAACCCGCATAGCCGTCTATCATAGGCTCTATTTTTGGCTTTTTCCGGTTCTCAATAATTCTCTGAAAGCACTTATAAACCTCATTTGTCATTGGGATTACTCTTGTTCCTGCCTCTGATTTGGTAGGCTCAATTACATACTGCATCTCGCTAGTTCGTTGTAGTTGATGGTTAATATTAATGGTTCGTTCTTTAAAATCAATATCTTTTATCGTCAAACCAACAAATTCAGAAATCCTCATACCTGTATAAAACAGAATACAAATAGCTTCATAGTATCTGCAAAAGTGTCTATCATTCTTAACAAATTCTAAGAACTTCCGCTTTTGATCGTGTGTGATTGCTTCTCTAGTAACTGAATCATTAACAATAACAGTAACTAACTGAAATTCAAAGGGGTTCTTCCGAATCAAATCATCATCTACCGCCATTTGAAACGCGGGTCTAAGTACACCTCTGATTGTATGGATAGAACTATATCCTCTCCCATCCACTTGTTGTAATTTAATTAGCCAGCCTTTGGCATCTGATAATTTTACTTTGTCAATTCTCCTTGCTCCGAACTCTTCTTTTGCTAACATATTTGTAACCGTCTTATATCCTGCCCTCGTTGTAGGTCTTACACCTGTTTTTTGCAGAATGTATTTATTGACTAATTCCAATACTGTAAGCTGACCGCCATATGGAACAATTCCATCATCAAAGTTTCTTTGTATCTCTCTTTCCTTTTCGTAAGATACGACCTTTCTTATCTCGTCTTTTCTCACTCATTACAAATTCGCTCCTTTCTTATGAAGAAATCCCTAGTGCAATATATTCATAATATCACAGCTACGGCTCTTTTACTATCTATGGTTTAATTGTAATTATCACATATTCCCTTTTATATACTTGATGTACTATTTAAAAACTCTTCAAACTTTTTACGATTTATCATTGCTCTACTACCATTTTGTATGACAAATTTATAATCTGAATCCATATAATCATTAACTATCTTGTATAGTTTATTTTCACCTAAATTAAAATACTCGACGCTTCCTTTACCGTCAATAAAAATTTTTCCCAAATCGGAACTCTGTTCTTTTCATTATTACTTGCTGCATCTATTGGGAAAAAATCACCTTATTTATCAAAACTTGAAGGTGGTGCGATAAAGAAAACAAAAGTTTCCGATTTGAAAATGTTATGACGATTTATTACAGATACAGTTAATGAGAAAAATGAATTAATTGAATGTGAATCTATATCTATTTATTGTAAATGGGTATATGAACGTTTCTTTTCTCTTGATAACCCTATTTCAAAAATTACAGTATTAAATTTAGATACTGTATATAACAACTATTTTATTCAATATGAACCTATTAATAAGATAAAGAATATAATTAACACAAATGATATTTCCACAGAAACAATTGTCTCTTATATCAATAATGATTATAATTCTACAACTAAGGAACAACTAAACATTGAAGATTATAATTCGATTTAATATAATAAATATTATTATTTTATATATGTAAACACTCCAATAGTAAAATATCACATGTCAACT
>JAUUNJ010000550.1 GCA_030844625.1 Roseburia sp.
TATTTGGCAGAGGAAATAAGCAAGAAAACAAGGCTGCCTTCGATAGCCTATACACGCATAAAGCAGAAATTGAATCAGCGCTTGGCACGACGCTCCAGTGGAACCGTTGCGACGACATTAAATCGTCCAAGGTATTCATTCAGCTGAATAACGTCAGCATCGAGAATGAGACCGATTGGCTCCAGATGGCTAACTTTCACGCTGATTGGACGAAGAAGTTCTACGATGTGATTGTGCCGTTTATAAAACAATAAAGAAGAGGCGCATGATGAAAATAGGAAGAAATGATCCGTGTCCATGTGGAAGCGGAAAGAAATATAAGAATTGCTGTTTAAGAAAGGACACAATGAGTGTTCCTGAGCAAATAAGATATGCGGTTAAAGAGAACGGCTATAAAGAAGATGTCGGGGATGTTTTGGTAAACATGTACAGGTACATGGAGAGAAAACAATGGTGGGGTGCCTGCCACGCTTCGTGCGCTGCGTTATATGTTTGCTTGTCTGAGATCGGATGCAAACCTGATTTATGTATAGGCGAGGTGCTTGGGCAAGGATTGTACTTTGATCACTCATGGATTAGCCTTGATGATAAAATGATTGATCTTGCAATAAGCATGACCTTGCTTGGAGGAGCACCGGCATCAGGAGTTATTATTTTGGGAAAAGATATCAAAACAGGGCTGCCTCCTATACTGGATTATGGTGTTCCGGGAAGAGGCATCGAAGATCAAGCGAAGTTCGTGATGGAGCTCCCGTTCAACCAGTATATGGATAGCTTTCCGGATGAAAAAGATGGTCTATGGGGTGTCGTGCGTGAAGTATTATGTGCTGATGTAAATATTCCGTCATTACGTGAAAAATACAAGGACACGAAGAGATTTCTTATAAGACATGAATGATGGTAATTATGTTGCATTTGAAGAAGGAGGTCTATTCGTCTGTGAGTAATGATATTAAAGCAATAGAAACAGAATATGATGGACATCGATTTCGCAGTCGACTTGAAGCTCGCTGGGCAGTCTTTTTCAATGCAGTTGGTCTAACTTATGAATATGAAATTGAAGGCTTTGAAATGGATGGAACCAGATATCTTCCGGACTTTTATATCCCCAGCTTGAATAGATGGTTTGAAATCAAGGGCAAGCCGTTAAGTCTAAACGAAATAAAAAAGTGCGAAGAATTCTGCCGCAGACTTGATAATGAGAATATAAAGTACTCAGTCATTATTGGCTCGCCGAATTTATGTGCTGTACGCGTCGGAGATTTTTTTGGAATACTGGAGTACATCTGGGAGTGGCCGTTTGAAAAGTATCCTGACAATTATCGCATTCAAGCTCCCAAGGAGCTTATAGAGGATGAGTACTATTCCAGATTCGTAAAGGGCTTATGGGTTGTTCCTGATAAGACGGAAGAGGAAGTTGCGGCTGCAGCTATTGCAGCAGGAAAGGCAAGATTCGAATTTGGAGAAAAGCCTGATGTATAAGGATTCTAATGTTGAGGCGATGGGATTTCAGACCTGTTCCCTCAGAGCGAAGTCTTGAAGCGGTCGGCAAATCTGTGGGTTTGCATATTATAGGAAGGAGTAAGGTCTTTGACCTGTTTCCGAGAACGGACAAGGGTAAAAATCGGTGTGTTTTAAGGTAAAAACACGCTTTGATAAATTCCCGCGAACGTCCACGAACGATCACGAATCTAGCTACACACTTGACATCACGATGAAGCAATCGAGCCATGTGGAGACTATTGTGTTGATACAAAAGAAAAACTCGTAGAAATCCTTTATTTTAGGCACTTTGCGAAACATTTTACCTTTACTTCAGAGGGCAAAAATTCACGCAATAAACACCTAAAAAACTATTTTGATGTTTCAGTGGTAATAGATATCGGGTGTGGGAACACAAACGAAAAATAAAGGTTTTTTGAAATATATTTATCTATGTAGTGTCCACCCTGCTACAAAAATGTAGGCGACATTC
>JAUUNJ010000551.1 GCA_030844625.1 Roseburia sp.
AAAAGGCGAGATAATCAGCGCCGTCAATAAATACCAAACTGCAAATACAGGGTAAATCCTCTCGCGCATCTCGTATTTCCCCATCAAATGGAATAATAAAACAACCAATATTGCTGGAATTATTGCCACATCCGCAAAAGTTAGTGTTTTTGTAAATACCCCATATTGTCCAATTAACGGAATTAGTACCAGAACAACCGTACAATAGTTGCGCACCTTAGGTTTATCAATAACCATAATTAGCTTCCTACTATCTCTTCATATAATGACATCAAGCGTTTCTCCATGATATTCCACGAGTATTCCTCATCAAACAATGCCTTCATTTTTTCCGCCATCGGCGCCCACACATCACGTTTACTCTGGAGTTCAATAATGGCTGAATAGATACCCTTCTCTGTTGCATCGCAAACAGCGCCAATGTTATTGGCCATAACAATATCGTCCATTCCGGTGTTGTGGAACATGATCAGCGGTTTTCCTAATGCCAGCGCCTCATAGAACTTATTGGGTGCAGCATATCGATGGTTCGGAAGCGCCGGATCATATAGAGCCAAAAGAATGTCACCTTGATTCTCCAAGGAAATAACATCCGAGTATTTCATTTTTCCATAGAAAAAGACATTTTCTTTCTCTTGTGCAATTCGGGCTACCACATCTTCCAGGGCTCCCATTCCTCCAATGTGAAATTCAACATTCGGAATACTGTCCGCCAATGAAAGAGCCTTCAATATAAAGCGATCCTCAACTAAGTTACCCACATATATAATTTTCACCCTATCGACAGATAGACCTTTTGATTTTACCGTCACTCCGTCAATAGGTACCTCAAGCTGCTCTCTGGAGGGTGCATTGTGCAACACCACAAGTTTTTTGGGAGATGCCTGTGAGATCTGTTCCATCCGCTTTTCACTGCAGATAATTGTTACATCCGAATGGTTGATTACAAAATCCTCAAGCTTTGCAAACAAATTTAGGAGTCGTTGAGGACCGTGAGTCGTTGCTGCGTAGTAATCAAAAATGTCATAGACGATTTTCTTATGAAAGATTTTACACGGAAGTAATGCAGGGAGACCTGTCAGAAGATCACAAGCATGAACACAGTCATACTCTTTTGTGTTTTTGATTAACCACCAAAAGAGTTTCCATTCAAATTTGAGCATAGGTAGAAAATTGACCTTCATCCCCCCACCCCACGATGCAGGAACACCAAAGCGAATAATGGGCACTGTTCCATTGCTAAGATGGAGCGATGCACATTGCTTTTTTATATTACTGTTTCGATCCCAAGCCACAGCACTTACAGCTAAACCGGGGACCAGAAGCATACTGTTAAGTTCCTTCTCACATCGAGGATCTGGATTGATTCCATTTGTTCTCAACATTACAACTTTCATGTATTTCTCTCACCAAAAACGAAAGATTTCACTTCGTTATTATTGTTATTTATTGTTCGAAAACCTTCTAAAAACACTTCTTCATATTTTGTAATGATGTCTTCCCAGCGGTAAGCATCTTTAATGCGGCTGGTGCTCAATTGATCGAGCCGGCTAATCTCATCTCCGCCCAAGACATCCGCCTGATCAAGTAGCTTGGCCAAATCACCGGAACGCTTTTCCCAATACAGTGCTCCATTCCCGCCCACCTCTGTATTGAAGCCAACATTCAACAACAGGTTAATTTTTGTACTGGCGAGACCTTCCAGCAAACTGGGGTTCGTGCCCCCCACCTCATGACCGTGCATGTAGCCATGGGCACCTTCACGGATTTTTTTCAAAAGCTGCTGATCATATACAGTACCTACAAATTTAATACGTTTATCCTTTTCAAACCCCGTCTTTTCGGCCAGTACAGTATAAAACTTGTTCTTTTCTACATTTGTGATGATAACCAAATCACGCTTTGTCTTGCTTCGCATAAATTCAGCAATCATAGTTTCATAGTTATTTTCTGGTACAAAACGACCAACAAT
>JAUUNJ010000552.1 GCA_030844625.1 Roseburia sp.
TAAAAAGAAAAATTCCAGTTGTGCGCCCAGCTAAGGGTGTGTAACCAAGTCGGTGGGAATCCGATTTATCCAAGGTCTAGCCAGCCAGATAATAGCGAGTCTTGGGATGTTGTTGGTAACAGCAACTGACAAGCGTAGACAGCAAGAAAGCAGGGTTGCAATGCTATTGAGCCTCGAAAAGTTAACTTCAGTAGGCCGACGTCTTAACTGGTGCGGAAGGCAACAGCACACAAGTCATTATGGCGAGAATTGTGTGGCGCTGCGGGGTCAAAGGGCCAATCATGCTTGACATTGTGGGTACACATCAACTGGGGAGAACCTGTTGTCTCTCGTATAAGAGTATGAAGTATCAACTGAAAATGGAGAGCTTCAAATGGATAACAGGTAGTCGGACAGTCTCATAGTACTGATGAAATCGGGTAATGCCGATGGAGGGAAGGGGACTGCATAGTAACGGTCTTTCTGAGGACACATTATCCGTACTCAGGGACGGAGGAAATAATGGGAACGAAATTAGAAAGAATAGCTGAAATATCGGCAGAAACAAAGAAACCTGTATTCACATCCATATATCACTTGATAAATGCAGAATTGCTGAAACAATGCCATAAAGAATTAGATGGCAAAAAGGCAGTTGGTGTTGATAAGGTGACAAAGGAAGAATACGGAAAGAACCTCGATAGAAATATCGAAGACTTAGTACAGAGGTTAAAGAACAAATCTTTTAAACCACTCCCATCATTGAGGGTATATATTCCAAAGGGAAATGGAAAAATGCGACCGCTGGGAATAGCCTCTTACGAGGATAAGATTGTCCAAATGGCAGTAAAGAAAGTACTAGAAGCAATTTACGAGCCAAGATTTCTGAACTGTATGTATGGATTTAGACCAAACAGAGGTTGTCACGAAGCGGTAAAAGAAGTATATCAGAGAATCAGTTATGGGAAAATCAGCTACATAGTGGACGCTGATATTAAAGGATTTTTCGATCACATTAACCATGACTGGATGATGAGATTTCTGGAATGGCATATTCAAGACCCAAATCTGCTCTGGCTGATAAAGAAATATTTAAAAGCTGGAATAATGGAAGATGGAAAATTTGAATCAACAGAGGAAGGTTCAGCACAGGGTTCAGTCATGAGTCCGATGCTAGCAAATATATACATGCATAACGTGTTAACGCTGTGGTTTAAATTTGTGGTGAAAAAGACGTTAAAAGGAGACTGTTTTCTGGTGAATTTTGCAGATGATTTTGTAGCTGGATTCCAGTATAAATCAGAAGCAGAGTGGTATTATTCAGCCCTGAAAGAGAGGATGGAACAATTCAATCTTGAGCTGGAAAGCAGTAAAAGCAGGTTGATTGAATTTGGGAGATTTGCAGAAACCAACAGACTATCCAGAGGAATAGGTAAGCCAGAAGCATTCGATTTTCTAGGTTTTACTTTCTATTGCGGGAAAACAAGAAAGGGAACATTTGCATTAAAGTTGCAGACATCTCGAAAGAAGTTTGAACGTAAGCTGAAAGAATATAAACTATGGATATATGATAATCGGAACCGTCCGGTCAGAGAAATCATAAAAGAGCTGAATGTAAAGCTTGTAGGTCACTATCGCTATTATGGAGTAACATGGAATTATAGAAGATTATGTGCATTCTTACACAGAGTACAACAATTCCTGTTTAAAGCGGTAAATCGTCGAGGTTGCAGAAGAGCCTATACATGGGGTGGTTTTTGGGAAATGCTAAAGTGTTATCCGCTTGCGAAACCAAAGACGTACTATTGCTTATATTAAAGTGAATGTTATTATGAGGAGCCGTATGCGGGAAAGCCGCACGTACGGATCTGTGAGGGGCTAAAGTTGCAAGGCTTTAGTCTACTCGACTGTAGAACTGTATTAAATCATCAAATCACATAGAGGTGGCGATTATGCGATATAAAAAATTTTTATTAGGTG
>JAUUNJ010000553.1 GCA_030844625.1 Roseburia sp.
AAAAGCAATAAACAAATTAGATAAATTAAGGTGAGAATTGAGAATATGGATCAACATTTGTCGATTGAAAAAACAGGAATACAAGGGCTGTACGTTGTAAATCCAGCGTCATATAAAAGTGATGAAGATTTAATTGTGGAAACATATAACAGTCAAGAACTACTTAAAAATAGCTTAAATATGACTTTTGTTCAGGAAAACCAGTCGATGAGTGTTAAGGGCGTTCTGCGAGGATTACATGTTCAAAAGAACTTCCCGCAAGGGAAATTGGTGAGAGTTGTAAGAGGGAAAATATACGATGTCGCTGTAGACACAAGGACTACTTCTTCAACCTACGGAGATTGGTATGGTGTTGAACTCTCAGCAGATAATAAAAAACAATTTTATATACCAGAAGGTTTTGCACATGGATTTTATGTGATTTCTGATATTGCAGAGGTGTGTTTTAAGGTTTCTGACTATTGGCATCCGAATGATGAGATTGGAATACCGTGGAATGATCCAGAGCTGAAGATAAATTGGCCTATAAAAGAAAATGAGATGCCAATTATTGCAGATAAAGACCTACATTATGATTCTTTTTCTCTGTTAAAAGAAAAATTGGTCCAAAGAGAGGAATAGCAACATGAAAATACTATTAATACATAAGTTTCATTATATGTTGGGTGGAACAGAAACATTTCATTATAATTTGGCAGAGGCGTTAACTGCAGCAGGGCATGAAGTCATTTTCTTTTCAATGTATGATGAAAGAAATATACCGTGTGCGCAAGATAAATATTTTGTTTCAAATGTAGATTATAATGATCCCAATTTGAGTACATTTAAGAAAATCAAAATGGGAATTAAATTAATATATTCTTTTGAATCTAAACATAACATCGAAAAACTAATTCGGGATGAAAAGCCAGACATTGCCCATATTGGATTGTTGCATCGCCAAATTACATTTTCGGTAGTTGATGTTTTGAAGAAATATAACATTCCGGTTGTGATGCACTTGCATGAATTGACAGCAGTGTGTCCTTGTTATACGATGCTGCGACAAGATGGAACTATATGCAGTGATTGTGCGACAAAAGGATATTGGAATTGTGTGAAAAATAAGTGCATGAAAGGCTCTCTTGCAAAGAGTGTATTGGCATATACAGAAGCTCAATTTCTTAGATATGGGCATTATTATGACAAAATTGACTTATATATTGCGGAATGCAATTTTTATAAAAATTTAGTAGAAAAAGCTCATTTTACACATTCACCAATAATCAAGATGAATAATTTCTTGCCGATAAATCAGGAGTACAAAGCCTATTATGAGCATGACAATTATATTCTGTATTTTGGAAGATATGCAAGAGAAAAAGGCGTTTTGACAATTTTAAAGGCATATGCCAAGATGCATTGTGATGAAAAATTGGTTCTGGTTGGTAAGGGATCGGAAGAAGAAAGAATAAAAAATTTTGTTAAGGAACACAATCTTGAGGGTCGCGTTCAAGTAAACGGTGCAATTTTCGGCGAAGAAATGGATCGTATAATTGAACGCGCCAAAGTTGTTCTTGTACCGTCAGAATGGTATGAAAATGGGGCATTTGTTGCATTACAGGCCTTGGCTAAAGGGAAGATTGTTGTTGCAAGTGATATTGCAGGTCTTTCTGAAATTGTACAAGATGGAGAAACTGGATATCTGGCAGAACCGGGAAATCCTGATAGCTTTGCAATAGCTATTCAGAAGGCTTTAAACTTGACAGAAACCGAGTATAGAAATATGAGCGCGCGCATAGTAGCGTATGCAAAAAAGCGATGCGATGCGGAAAACTATATAGAGAAACTCTGCAAAATTTACGAAGAACTAATAAATGGGAAACAGCATAAGGAGAACGGATGAAAAAGAAAGCATTGATAGTTGTGAATCTTGCTGGTTTTCTACATTTTCTGTGGAATGATAT
>JAUUNJ010000554.1 GCA_030844625.1 Roseburia sp.
CGGCACATGCTGATGTAGATAAAGTGATCGAAGCTACAAAAATTGCAAAAAAAGAATATCCTCAGTTTCTTATTGATGGGGAACTGCAGACAGATGCTGCGCTGGTTCCTGAAATTGCTAAATTCAAAGCTCCTGACAGTGAAGTTGCCGGATGTGCAAATGTTTTGGTGTTCCCGGATCTTGATGCGGGGAATATAGGATATAAATTACTTCAAAGGCTGGGACAGGCTGAAGCATACGGACCGCTGTGTCAGGGAATCGCTAAGCCGATTAACGATTTGTCGAGAGGATGCAGCGCAAAAGATATTGTAGGCGTTGTGGCAATAACAGCCGTACAGGCTCAAATTTCTTAGGAGGTTTTCTTTCAATGGAAATATTAGTAATTAACTGCGGAAGTTCTTCATTAAAATTTCAACTGATTGATTCAGACAACGAAAATGTTCTTGCAAAAGGGCTGTGTGAAAGGATAGGCATTGAAGGCAGCTCAATAACATACAATCCAACAGATGGTGAAAAAATAACCAGACAGATTGATATGCCTAGTCATAACGAAGCAATCAGCGCTGTAATGGATGCGCTTACCAATCAGCAGACCGGTGTTATCGGTGATATGAGTGAAGTAAAGGCTGTGGGACATCGTGTTGTTCATGGCGGAGAATATTTTTCAGAGTCGGCGCTGGTTACAGAAGAAGTGTTGAAAAAAATTGAAGAGTGTAATTATCTGGCACCTCTTCATAATCCTGCCAATATTATCGGAATCCGGGCATGTATGAAAATTATGCCAAGCACCCCTAATGTGGTAGTCTTTGATACAGCATTTCACCAGACAATGCCGGAGAGTGCTTATTTATATGCGATTCCGCGCAGATATTATGATGAATATAAAATCAGACGTTATGGTTTTCATGGAACATCCCACAGTTTCGTATCAAAGCGTGTGGCAGAAATTATGGACAAGCCATATGAACAGTTAAAAACGATTGTGTGCCATCTTGGAAACGGTGCAAGTATATGCGCTGTTGATGGTGGGAAATCAGTCGATACAAGCATGGGGCTTACTCCGCTGGCAGGAGTGATCATGGGAACACGTTCCGGAGATATAGATCCCGGAATTATCGAAGTGATTGCAAAGAGGGATAATATGACGATTGCCCAGATTATTGAGGCGTTGAACAAAAAATCCGGTATTGCAGGTCTGTCAGGGGTTTCCAGTGATTTCAGGGATATCACCAAAGCAATTGATGAAGGAAACGAGCAGGCAAAAAGCGCTTTGGACGCATATGTGCGACAGGTGGTTCGGTTTGTGGGAAGTTATATTGCCGTAATGAATGGTGTAGATACCATTGTATTTACGGCAGGTGTTGGAGAAAATAACAGTCTGGTAAGAAAAGCGGTGTGTGAGCATTTTAAGTTTATGGGAGTAGAAATTGATGATAATGCCAATAATAAACGTGGTGAAGAAATTATGATTTCCACAAAAGAGTCCAGGGTTAAGGTGTTCGTAATTCCAACCAACGAAGAGTTGGCAATTGCCAGAGAAACCGCAGAAGTACTTGGAAAATAAAACGTATACCATAACAGTTCAGAAGTCAGTTCAGACAGTCTGTAATACTATTGGCAATTGTTATTTCAAAAAGTGTTTGACAAACATATGATGGATATGTATAATTGATAAGGTGTCTTTGAAGAGGAATATTATGTTAATTGATTTATATGAGCTTTTACAGGAGGAAGATGGCAGAAGATACTATCACCCCCAACTTGAAGCAAGTGAGTTTAAAACAAAAAATGTTTCCTATAAGATTAAGGAATATGATTTGAAACTTTTATTTCATAATGAAGGGAAAAAACATATTTCGTGTCAGTGTGAAGGATATGTAGTTTTAACAATTCCTTGCAACAGGTGTCTTGAGCCGGTAGATTATAAGATTGAT
>JAUUNJ010000555.1 GCA_030844625.1 Roseburia sp.
CTCGTATTATAAAGTAGTAGTATTTATAGACCCTCTCCAAGGTCTGTATGCTATTTCCATCATAACCATTCTTTACCTTTTCTACAGGTATGGTTATGATATATAAGATGCTGTGGACTGGTGTTTCCTCTCTACCACTTTGATGGTTTCAGAAAGTGTCCAGCCACAGTCTCTTTGCTTGATTGTTAATCAGTTAGATACCGCATGACGGTTTATTTAGAACGAGTTCACAACTGCGAAGAGCAACTGTGGTTCTAAAACAGTGTCAAATATATTCAAAGGAGATTTGCCATGATTTATATTGGTATTGATGTTGCAAAAGACAAACACGATTGTTTTATCACAAACTCAGAAGGAGAAGTGCTTTTTAACGCATTTACTATTCCAAACAATGCGGATGGTTTCCATGACCTCTTTCAAAAGATTTCTTCCTTAACAAATGATTTTTCTAACGTAAAAGTAGGACTGGAAGCTACCGGACACTACAATTACAATCTGTTAGGTTTTCTCATTGATAAAGGTCTCCCCACCTTTGTCATCAACCCTTTGCATACCAATCTGTTTCGTAAAAGTCTTAGCCTTAGACAGACAAAAACCGATAAAGTGGATGCCCATACGATTGCTCTTATGATGATGTCTGGAGTAAACTTACAGTCCTACTCAAACACATCTTATCACAACGAAGAGCTTAAGTCATTAACCAGATACAGGTTTGATAAAGTACAAGAACGAGCAAAACTGAAAACTTCTATCTCACGCCTTGTTAACATCCTTTTCCCTGAACTGGAAAAACTTGTTCCTAGTCTTCACATGGTTTCTATATACGCACTCTTAGCCGAGTTTCCTTCTTCTGCTCAGATTGCTTCATGCCATCTGACTCGCCTCACAAATCTGCTGGCGAATGCTTCTAAGGGACACTACAATAAGGAAAAAGCGATAGAAATCCGAAATGCCGCCAAACATTCCATCGGTTCAAATATGCCTGCAAAATCTCTTGAACTAAAGCACACAATTCGGCTTATTCAGGAATTAACTTCTGAGATTGATGAAATAGAATGCTCCATTAAATCCATTATGGACGAAATCCGCTCTCCAATTCTTTCCATCCCCGGTATCAATTACCGAATGGGTGCGATGATCATTGCTGAGATTGGCGACTTCAACCGTTTTAGTTCCCCTGACAAGATACTTGCCTATGCAGGACTTTCTCCCTCTACTTACCAATCAGGTCAGCTTGACGGCTGTTATTCTCACATGGAAAAGCGTGGTTCCCGTTACCTCCGCTATGCGCTGTTTAATGCGACAAAATTTGTCTGCATTTGGGATAATCAGTTCTCTGCTTATCTTGCAAAGAAGCGTTCCGAAGGCAAACACTATAATGTTGCCATATCCCATGCTGCCAAGAAACTGGTCAGGGTTATTTACCAACTAGAAAAGTCAGGGCAGCTTTATCATAGAGCAGCATAAAATTTAACTTCATATCTCCTTTTAGAGCACCTGCAAAGATGCTCTTATTGTCATGCAGTTTTCAAGGTTCAAATATATCTGAAAAGCATTTCTGCAATTTACTCAAAAAATCTTCATTTTAACCTTGACTTTTAATAGTTAGACTTTCTTTAAAATTTTATCCTCTCATACATCATCTGTTTTCTCATTATTCATTTTTCTTGAATATCCCGCCACAATAAGCACGCAGTGCGGTTTTATGAATGGCGCGAACCGAACTGCTACAAGGCTTCCATAACAATCGGATATTTTTTATTGACAAAGTATGTGTCCGCTAGTATAATGCCTCGTTGACTATCAGAAATTCAATCGAGGTGAATAACAGCATGACATTTTATCAAGAACTTCAGCTTAATCAGGCGGGATCAAAATCCCTTATTAAAAATTGTAAAACGCCAAAAGAAAAACTACAT
>JAUUNJ010000556.1 GCA_030844625.1 Roseburia sp.
AAAGCTGCGCCACAGCCTTGGCAGGCCATCGCGCAGCGATTTTGTTCAATTTGAAATATATGAGATACTTTTATGAGATGTATCCTGACGCAGTGATTTGTCCTCAGGTTGAGGACGAATTGATTACAGATGCAAATCGTCCCCAAGTTGGGGATGATTTACAAATCATTTTTAGAATTCCATGGGGACATAACAAAATAATACTTGATAAATGCAAAGGAAATTCTGCAAAGGCATTGTTTTATATCAGAAAAACTATTGAAAACAATTGGTCAAGAGATGTTTTATTAAACTTTTTAGGAACGGACTTGTATGAACACCAGGGCAAAGCAATAACTAACTTTTCTAATACACTTCCGATTGAACAGAGCGATTTAGCACAAGCAATTACAAAGGATCCATATAATTTTGATTTTTTGACTTTGCGTGAGCGGTATGATGAAAAGGAACTAAAGGATGCGCTTATAGAGAAAGTTAATAATTTCCTTATGGAGTTAGGTACTGGCTTTGCTTATATGGGCAGGGAAGTGAGAATTGAGGTAGGAGATACTGAAAAATTTATAGACATGTTATTTTACAATACGCAAAGGCATTGCTATGTTGTTGTAGAAATAAAGACAGGAAAATTTGATTCTTCTTACGCAGGTCAATTGGGAACTTATGTTGTAGCTGTTAATCATCAGATGAAAACAGAAGCTGATAACCCTACTTTGGGACTTCTGATTTGTAAAGATATGGATAAAGTAGAAGCCCAGTATGCATTAGAATCTACTAGCCAGCCACTTGGTATTTCTAGTTATGAATTATCAAAACTTATACCAGAAGAGTTCAAAGGTAGTATGCCTACCATTGAAGAAATTGAAGCTGAATTAAATGAATAACTTCTTATTTTACTAAATAAAAGGTGATAGAAAGATGTGCAGTTATAAAGAGATAAATGAATGGTTTAAATGGAAAAATACTCCCGTAAAAGATAGAAAACTTCAATCAGTTGAGGAAAAATTCAATGATTACACAAAAATATGTGGTGGCGACAATGAGACAGATGTTTTGTATAATATCTTGTATCTATATGCAATAGGCCTTTATATAAAAACAAGAAGTGAGCCTAATATGGAGTATTTTGTAAGTAACCGAATTCAATCAGGAAGGCAATATCTTCATAGTTTAAAATATATTAATAGTCATAGAGATCCGGATATTGATAAATGCTTAAATCCTTTGGCAGCTGTGTATTTTTCCTATGGTAATTTAACTGTTATGTGGCCGGGAGGAAATACATTAAAAGGAAGTGGAAATAACGGTTATTATGATAACCCAGATATTTTTTTTAGAAAGTATAAGGAGTGGTTTTTAGTACTAAAAGGCAAAGAATATGCTTTTTTGAATGTGTTTGTTAAAAGAATAGAAGATGAGAAATTTGAATCTTTGAAGACTTTTGTAGATTCATTTAAAGATTTGAGTGAATTTGCGAAGTATATAAATGAGATTGTTAAAATTATTAATAATAGGACTGAAAAAATAGAACAATATTTAAAAAGTAAAACTATAAATTCAGACTATAACAATAATTAATAAATTGAAGTTTTATCTATATAAAGAGCCAGATAACTTCCAATTCGAGGAGGTGAACACTTTGGATATTGAGAAAACCAAATCATATTACAATCAAATAAGAAGTGAAGATTTATGTGATTGTGATTATTGTAAAAACAATATTCATGAAGTCAAAGCAGCTTATCCTACCTCTTTTATAGACACTTCATAACCGTGAGTTCCATAACGTAAATTGCAGATTCTGTGGTGCAATTCATAGCGTAAATTGGGCGCTTATATCTGCCCTTCACAACCTATAAAAGCACCACAGAATCTGCAAGGGAAATAAGGGAACTGTGACCGTACATTGCTGGGATATC
>JAUUNJ010000557.1 GCA_030844625.1 Roseburia sp.
TATCTCCTTTAGGTGGATTGGTTGATAGTTTCTCGCAACTCTATTTTACCATAAACCTTGAGGAGATATTTTATTTTAACAACAAAAAAATGCCGTATTTATGCGGCTTGTGGCGTTTCGCAAACGCCTATAGTGTAATAGAAAGAGAAGGAGACGTCAAATGAGAGACACTTTATGTAATGAGGACTATTTAAAAAAGAAAATTATACTTAATGAAAATTATATTAAAAAAAATATTGAGGAAATTGTTGTATTACAAGAGGATATTAAAAATGGAATACAGCGCTATCCAAGGGAAAATAGTGAAATTATTTATGATACGAAATTGATGCTGTTTCAGATGATTTATAGTTCGATTTGTGCAAAATATTCATTGGGTTTATCATGTGACAGCTTTGAAGAAATGTATTTGCTTGGTGTAAAAATGATTTCAGATATCGGCTATAGAAGGATTGGCTATGTTCATATGATTCAGTTTTTTTCTATAGGAATGTTGCTTGAAATATCAGCGAAAGAGATGCAGAAGCTGATAGAAAAAGCAGACGAAGAAGAACAGGATGATATTTTGTTTGATTTTCTTGTAAATGCATGCGGATGGGAGAGGAATATAAATTCCTCACAGTTTCAAAAAGAAAGCCCGTATAGTAAAACACTGGAAATTATAAAATTGGCAGCAGAAAACCGGGAGGCGGCCAATATTAGATTAAAGAAATATGTGGAAAAAGAGTGGCTAGAGGGACATGCTAGTTATGGGTGGAAGACCGCACATAAAAAAGTTGGATATGTGGGATTATGGAGTTTTGAGTCAGCTGCATTAGCAAAGATTTTGGCATTAAATGACGAGAAGTTAAAGAGCAATAGTCATTATCCATATGATTTGGCTCATTATAAATCGAACAAGAGATTTTCTGTAAAAGCGATAGAGACAGTGGAGGAGAATAGGCGTAAAGATGAGACTGGTGAAGGGATTGTATCAAATCGGGAATTGGAATGTATTGTTCCTGCACAATTCCAGAATATGGTAAATACAGCCATTATGGATTATGACAAATTAGAAGATGAAGAGTTTTGGAACAAATATAAGTTGAGTGAAATTTGGTATACATTAGAGATGTATGAGGATGATAAGAAAAAAGCAATACTTTTAGGAACAATTCTTGTTAACTTATTGGTAGATAAAGGATACATTATACAAATTGACTATAAAGAAGATATTGAGGATTATATAGATAATATAAAAAATTTTTGGGGGGAACAGGAGATTAAGTTGGTCCGGTTTGAGTTGGAGAATGACCAAAATTATTATGCAAAGGTTCCTAGGATATCAAATGTCAAGAATATGTACGAAGTACATATTCTTGACGAGAGATAATTGGTGATAAGACAATATTTGAAAAATGAAGTATATAATACATGCTTTGCGCAGCTGGAGCTGGAGAAAGGCGAGGAGATCCAGTTTCCGTACCTAGTGCGGGGAGCAGAGCTGTACTGCAGCTGCGGAACACATAAAAGGAAACTGAATCTGCCAACATGCCATGGGGTGTATACAAACGGGCAGCCTATGATGCACGAAGAAGATTGTGAGGTTGGGGATGACAAAAATATTCCATCTTTTGGAATTTGCCAAAGCGAAGAGAATCCGGTGAACAAATCATGGTTTGCCAAAGCAGGGGACAAGATCAAGGATTTTTTTACCGGAGAGGAGGACACGGATGATGCGGAAAAGATCATCCTAAAGACGGAGGACGGACAGAACGTGAAAGGCTATCCCTGCACGCCCTGCATTGTGGGAACATGGAAGGATGTATATGAGTCAGAGAAAATTCTTAGAAATAACGCAGATGCAACAAGTGAAGGAGATAAGCTGTCTGCATTGACACAGAGATCATTTCTTGTTTGTGCCTATGGAGG
>JAUUNJ010000558.1 GCA_030844625.1 Roseburia sp.
TGCCACGATAATAAATAATAAACTCTCCCATCATCGTCCGATATGTAATTTCATCCAACTCGGACAGCTGCTCTAAAACAAATTGTAAATAATTTTTACTTGATGCCATCGTTTACCTCAAACCAAATTTTGTGTAAGAATACATTACATTCTTAATGCCCTCGATGTTTCTCTTTTTTCTTTTTTTGTTTTAAATCAAACATTTTTTTCTCTTCTGCCAATTTGTCTTCCCGGCTTTTAGACTTACGCTGCTGTTTCCTTTGTTCCTGCTGCAGCTTTAGTGCTTGTTGAGATTTTGTTCCAGCGCCCCTATCCAACATTTGTTTATGAATTTCACGCTGGAGCTTCTTTGGGTTTTTTGTTAGTTCCTTTTCAGTAACCTCCACAGATGGACTAAATTGCAAACGATCATATTCCTTTAGCACAAACTCCCAAATCTCATAGTCCTTTGGTTCAGTTCCAAATGTTACTTTGGAAACGGAAAGTTTCCCATTTTCAACTCTCTCAAAAATACCTACCCAAAATGGTTCCTCAAAAAACACTGTCAGCTTGCCTGTCCTTATACTCATGGCAATCCCTCCTTAATGATTGAAATGAGCAAAGAATGGACAACCCGGAGGGGCAGGTTACTTACCCTAATATGCAGGACGGCCGGGCTACCTACCGGCTCTGGTATGCATCACTGCATACGTTGCGTTTTTATCTTTACTTTTATAATCAAGCCTCCTCGGCCAGATTAACACATATAATTTTTCTGTTTCTGATTAAAACCAACTAGTCTTTTCATCTCTAAATTTAGGCGTATCACTATCCTCATAAGGATTATAATTGTTTAAGTTACATCCAAACTCCTTTAATGATTTTATTTTATTATCTGCTGTCCATACAATCAAGGACATTCCGTCAAATTCCTCTATATTCCCATTATTCATTTCATTTTTAAAATACCACTCTACAACCGTCTGGTTATCTTTATGAAAGAACTGCTTGATCTTCCACTCCATCACCTTGCCACGTGTATTCCATTCATTAAACCAATGTTTTACAACTTGACGGTTATTATATTTTGGACTCCAGCTTTCAGTATAAATCACGTCTTCCGCAAAAATGTCATCCATACCAAGATCCTGTTGTGTAAGCCACATTTTGAACCATAGTTGAATGATTTGTTCTCTCTCATTCAAAATTCTACACCTCGATTCATTTCTTAGTATATTATAATCGATGAGTTATTGCATCGTAAAGGACAAATCTATTTTTTATCTCTTCTGAAAATTCATCACACAACTAGAGGGAAGTACAAATAAATTCTCTTTCCATCGTTTCCTTTCCAACAATATCTACACATCCCGCTTTTGATAATGATACGCATCTTCAAACTTCACAGTTCCATTGATCCGTCTCACTTCATCAACACATTTTACGTGCAGCCTGTTTAAAGATTCTTCATCCACATCATGGGTGTAGGCAATTACCTGTGAGAGCTTGGACAATTCCACTGCTATCTTAAAGTCCATCCTGGCCAGACGGTTCTCACTATCCTGAACGGTTCCCGTAAGCACAGAAGTCAGTGACTGCAAAAAATAATTTTCTGCTTTTCCTGCAAGAAGATACCCCATATAGAATTTAAGTGCTTCTGCTACAAATTCGTTTCTGGAACGCACATTGGCAGTCTCCAACAACCCGTCTGCCTGTTCTAATATAGCTTTTTCAATATAAATCCCAACACGGACTTTCGCATTTTCGCTCCCCATCGTTCCCTCCTTACCAGGTATTCACAAAATCTCTCTCATTTCCTCCAAAATCCTGCCACTTTCAAAAATCCAGCACCATTCTTTCGACCGCCTTTTCCAAAAGTATTCAAACCAGATTTCCCGAACGGCTTTGCCGGTCGGTGTTTTCCAGGGGTA
>JAUUNJ010000022.1 GCA_030844625.1 Roseburia sp.
TTTGAATATGACGGCTTAAAAGTATCTAATGACGATGAAATTGGAGATGTTGCAAGTTCTCTCAAATATATGTCCAAACAACTCAACAACTCACGGACATACCAAAAAGAATTTATCTCTAATATTTCCCATGATTTCCGCTCTCCTTTAACCTCTATCAAAGGATATCTGGAAGCCATGATGGATGGAACGATTCCTCCGGAAGACCACAACAAATATCTTTCCATTGTACTCTCCGAAGCCAATCGTCTCGAGAAACTGACAACCGGTCTTCGGGAATTAAACAGTTGGAACAGTACCGGTCCTGAACTGATTTTTGAGGACTTTAACATGGAAAATGTAATTGCGTCCACTGTAGAAACATTTCAGGGGAGCTGTGAGAAAAAACATATCGAACTGGTTCTTCAATTTCCGTCCAAGCACTACAATGTTTATGCGGATAAAGGCAAAATTGAACAGGTTTTATATAATCTTTTGGACAACGCAATTAAATTCAGCAATCCATCTTCTAAAATCATTATCCGCCTTTATAACAAAGGGGAAAAACAGTATTGCTCCGTCAAGGATTTTGGTATGGGTATTCCTGGCGGCAGCATAGATAAAATATGGCAAAGATTTTATAAGACGGATCTGTCCCGCGGGCGGGATAAAACTGGTTCCGGTATCGGACTTGCCATTGTCAAAGAAATCATTATGGCTCACAACGAGACCATAGATGTAATAAGTACGGAAGGCGTAGGAACAGAATTTGTATTTTCAATAAAAAAATCTAAAAAATAAATAAAAGACAAATTTGTCTAATTTTGTAAGCGATTATAATATTGCATTCTGTTGATAATTGTATTATTATATTCCTATAAAACTTAAAGGAGGCTTATACATAATGGCTTACAAAATTAATGATGGATGCATCGGTTGTGGCGCATGTGCTGGTTCTTGTCCAGTAGGTGCTATCAGCGAAGGTGATGGAGTTTTCGTTATTGATGCTGATACATGTATTGAATGTGGTGCCTGCGAAGGTACATGCCCAACAGGTTCAATCGAATTAGATGCATAATTTATAACTGAAATGCAGGGTACGTTATTATATTTAACATATATCTGCATAGAATTTAAAAGAGGCTGCCCTTTGACAGCCTCTTTTATTATGTAGTTTGCGGCTTCTTTCCCAGATGTAATGACGCCTTTTTCCTGCTTTCTTTTTTTGTAAGCATCTTTTCTGCCTTTAACTTCTTTTTACGTTCTCTTCTGCTCATTCTCTGACGGTTTCTCATAACTTCATCCAGTTTTTTATATCTCTCTTCTTCCTTTTCATCCTGCACCCTCATTAAATAATCCATTCCTTTCAGTACACTTTCACTTACATTTTCACTTAATTCTTTGCTTAAATCGCCTGTAGATTCCTTGAGGGCTTTTGAAACAATCTTGTCCATAATTGCCTGAAACTGTTCCATCTTGCTATCATTAGTATTCATAGTAACTGCAGTTCCTGATGCTTTCTCCGGCAGATTTTTGCTCTCTTTTGTATCCACCGGATCTGTTATCATCATCTTAATGGCACGCAGTCCATATCCCTGTTTTTTTAAATCCCTTATATTCTTTAGCAGATTAATATGATTTTCCGTATAGTAGCGATGCCCCATCTCATTCCGGGGGATGTTAATTGCCAGTTCCTCCTCCCAGTATCTTAAAACATGGGATTCCACGTTAAGCATTTTTGATGCGTCTGAAATAATATATCGCTTTTCCTCCATTCCGACCTCCTTGCAAAGCAAAAAGCGTGCCGCCGGCACCCATATTTGCATCTTTTAAAATAAAAAATTGAGACGTTCAACTTTTGGAACATCTCAATTATAAATGCATTATATGTTGGGTTCAATAAATTTAACACTGCGAAAAATATTATTATTTGTAGGCTTGTCACACCATGTCTAATAGAATCGCTAATGCTATACCTGTTCGGTTTCTGCGTTCTCGAATTTTGTGTATTGTGGTAACCATACCAATTCTACTTCGCCTACCGGTCCGTTTCTCTGTTTCGCCACATTAACAATAATTCTGTTTCTATCCTCTGTCTTTGTCTCTCTGTCATAATACCTTGACATCAGCATTACCACGTCCGCATCCTGCTCAATAGAACCGGATTCACGAAGGTCTGCCATAATCGGTTTTTTATCTTCTCTTGTTTCAGAAGAACGGTTCAACTGGGACAAGGCGATAACCGGAACATTAAGCTCTCTGGCAATACCCTTTAACGTTCTGGAAATCTCCGCTATTTCCTGCTCACGGCTGGAATGGCGGGCATTCGTTGTCATCAACTGAAGGTAGTCCACAATTACAAGCTGAATATCCTTTTCCAACTTGAATTTCCTGCATTTGGAACGCATTTCTCCAATACTAATACCCGGTGTATCATCTATTATAATGTTTGAATTGCCAATTACATTGGCTGATTCAACAATATTTGCCCATTCGTTATCACTAAGTTCACCATTTCTCATCTTCTGGGAACTTACCATGGAATTCTGCGAAATCACACGGTTGATCAACTGTTCACTTGACATTTCCAAACTAAAAATAGCCACCGGAATCTGATGCTTTACTGCAATGGTTTCTGTAATATTCAATACGAATGCAGTTTTACCTACAGAAGGTCTGGCTGCGATCAGAATTAAATCTGATGGCTGTAATCCTGAAAGCTGTATGTCAAGCTTGGTAAATCCAGTCTCAAGACCTGTAATGGACCCTCTGGTCTGGGAAGCCTTTTCAATCTTCTCAAACACATTCAGAACAACCTGTCTTACCGGGGTATAATCACCTGTATTTCCAGACTGTATCAGATCAAAAATCCTGCGTTCGGTTTCTTCCAGAATGGTATCCAGCTTTTCATTGCCTGCATAACATTTATTGGCAATTTCTTCATTGGCATGAATAAGGTTCCTGAGTACCGCTTTCTCATACACAATGTCTGTATATTGTTTAATATTAGCCGATGTGGGAACCATATCCAGAATATTTCTTATAAAATCAATACTGATTACTTCTGATGGAACATCCATCTCCTCTAACTTTGTCTTTATGGTTACAAGGTCGCAGGTTTTTCCTTCATTAAACAATTCCACCATGGCTTTAAACAGAGAACCATATTGCCTATTATAAAAATCTTCATCTGAAATTTTTTCCATAGCTGCCGGAATTGCGTCTGCATCCATTATCATGGAACCAATTACCGCCTGCTCTGCTTCATTACTATGGGGCATTATTCTTTTTACTACTGCCTCTTCCATCCGTTACTCTCCTCAAGTAAAAATTCAGAGTCTCTATGCTCTTAACTCTATTTGGCTTCTACCTTTACTGCCAGTGTAGCTGTCACATCTTTATGCAGCTTAATATTAACATTGTAAGTTCCAAGTGACTTAATTGCTTCAGGAATTACAATCTTTTTCTTATCAATGTCCATATTTAACTGTTTTTTTGCTTCCATTGCAATTTCCTTGCTTGATATGGAGCCAAATACTTTTCCCTCAACACCCGCCTGGATTTTTACTGTAATAGATTTGTCAGCCAAATCCTGTGCCAGCGCCTGTGCGGTTTCTAATTTTTCTTTTGCAACTTTTGCCTGATTCTGCTGCTGAAGTTTTAAGTCATTCAGATTTTTTCCATTTGCTTCTAATCCCAATTTTTTAGGCAATATAAAATTTCTTGCATATCCATCGTTAACATTAACGATTTCACCCTTTTTCCCAAGAGACTTTACATCCTGCAATAATATTACTTTCATTAGATTTCTCCCTCCTGTAATCTTTGGCTTATAATCTGTTTTAATATCAAAATCACTTCACTTACTGATTTATCTCTAACCTGAGCTCCGGCAAGATTCATGTGCCCGCCGCCACCGAATTCTTCCATAATCAATTGAACATTAACCTTATCAATGGAGCGCGCACTAATATAAATCTGGTCATTATATGGTGTGCATACAAAAGATGCCTTAACATTTTTAACATTGAGAAGTTCATTGGCTGCCTGAGCCCCTACCACTGTAGGCGATGATACATTGGTTGCTCTGCATACCGAAATAGCATATTCATTCATATAGATTTCAGTATTCTGAATTGCTGTTGCCTTTGCCTTGTAATCACTGATATCATCTCTGAACATTCGCCTTACTTTCGTAATGTCAGCACCATTCTTTTTAAGGTATGCTGCTGCTTCAAAGGTTCTGACACCGGTCCTGTTGGTAAAATTATTAGTATCTATCATAATACCGCCGTAAATGGCTTCTGCCTCCAGTTTCGTAAGTTTAACTGTTTCATTAATATACTGCATAATTTCAACAACCATTTCACAGGTCGATGAGGATGATAATTCAATATAAGAAAGCTGTGCATTGTCAATAACATCTGTAGTCTGCCTGTGATGATCAAATACTAAAAGGCACTGTGCACGCCTAACCAGTTCAGGATACTCTGTATATCCCGCCCTGCTGCAGTCGACCACAATAAGGGCATCATTTTTTGTCATTTTCGCTGCCGCTTCAGGGCCTGACAGGAACATATCCTCATCGTATATTTCCATTTCCCTAAAAGCATTAACCAATGGTAATACACTACTGCTTACCTCACCAAGAACAATATGAACATCCTTGCCAATGGTCTTTCCGATTCTGTAAAAACCGATTGCCGCACCAAAGGAATCATTGTCTCCGATATGATGTCCCATAATATACAGCGTTTCTTTTGTTTCAATCAAATCTCTGAACGCTGTCGCTTTAACTCTTGATTTTACTTTAGTATTTTTTTCTACAGATTTGGATTTCCCTCCATAATAATAAACCTTATTACCATCTTTGAGGACAGCCTGATCTCCACCACGTCCCAGCGCCATATCTATAGCTGTTCCAGCCAGATCATAGTTTTCTACCAGACCGTTACCCCCCGTACCAACGCCTATGCTAATGGTAATCGGAAGACCGTTTCCAATATTGACCGTCTTCACTTCGTCCAGCACGGAAAATTTATCCGTCTGCATCTTACTGATATATTTTGTTTTGAAAATAACAAAATACTTGTCATTCTCCAATTTTCTTACAATACCGTCATACTGGGAAAAATATTTGTTAATTTTTCTATCAATCAATGCCACAAGCAGCGTCCTTCTTGTAGCCTCAATACTTTGAAGAACCTCATCATAATTATCAATATATATATGTCCCGTAACAAGCCGCTCTTCTCTGTTCTCTTTAGTCAGTTGCAAAATCTTTGTTTCATCGAACATATACATAGAAATAAGACTACCGCTGTTTTCTTCAAACAGTTCCATCTGGTGTTCACTGATACTGTCCCTTAACGTAAATATCTTCAGAACAACTTTATATACGCAGCCTTCATATTCTATGCGAAATTCATTCCGTCCATTTTCTTCAAATTCAAGATATTCCTCTTTAAAATCTTCAAAAACCGATGATATGAGCTTGTTCCTGATATTCTTCCCCTGAACCATATTGTCCAGTTCTGCATTGGTCCAGAGCACTTTACCTGTCTCTTCGATCAAACCATAGGGAATTTCCATTTCGTGAATCATCTGTCTCTGAACCTGACTGTATTCCGCTCCAAAATCCACCAGCTTCCTCATAATATTCGGTCTGAATCTTAAATATATTGTCACGGTTATGACAATATAAATTATTTCGGCAGCAGTCATAAATAAACCGGCTTTTATATCTATGATATATGTAACTACTGTAATGACAATCCAGAACATATTAAAATATATCGGCCATTTTAAATACTGGCTTATCTGACCCTTTGCCTTATCTTTTTTATTTTTACCCATATAACACTCCGTTCCGCCACCTATGCTATGATAAATAGCATTGAGGTTTTTCAGACTATTATTCACTGTTTCGTATTTTTTAGTATAACATTATTCTGTGAATATGAAAAGAAAAAAGATTCCAACCATTAACGACACATAACCAAGTATGAAAATAAAACATTTTTTAATTTTAATTATACTTACAGTTTTAGTAATTATACAAACTTTTATATGACACCTTTACATTAATTCTTTTTTATTTTAAACTTAGAGAATACATTTATATTTTGTAAATGTATATCTTAAGATACTCAGGTAAAAATACTACCATTAAGGAGAAAACAATGTTCAGAGTATGGGGAAGAACCTTTAAAAATAATAAAATGCTGAAAAGCACTACCGTTGAATTGAATATAGATGACACAAGAACCCACAAAGTTTTTAAAGCATTAGAACAGATCTGCGATGAATTTGATCTGAGCAATCCAATCTGGCTTGACACAAATATAAACGAATTCAAACGCATTGCCCGAACCCGTTTCTATGCTGACAGCTTTGTTGAGCCGATAGAGTTTGACTATCTGGATTTCTATGTTATTGAAGAAGACTAAAATATAAAATGAACAAAAAAGTTGTATCTGCATTTGTCAGAACATAAAAATCACCGTGAAACGCATATCCGTCTCACGGTGATTTTCTTTTCTTTATATATAATTATTACAGCCTCTTCAAAAGTTCCGCTGTCAGATTTTCATAACCTGGTTTTCCAAGTAATGCGAACATATTTTTCTTGTAACTTTCTACCCCTGGCTGATTAAATGGATTTACACCAAGAATATATCCACTGACACCACATGCAAATTCATACATATAGAATAATTCACCAAGATAAAATTCATTCTGCTCAGGAATATTAACAATCAGGTTCGGAACATTGCCATCCGTATGGGCAAGAATTGTACCGTTCATGGCACTCTTGTTTACAAAATCCATATCCTTACCTGCAAGATAGTTCAGTCCGTCTAAGTCTTCAGGATCTTCATCAATCATAACCTTTGCACTTGTGTTTTCAACATTTAATACTGTCTCAAACATAATTCTAGAACCATCCTGAATGAACTGTCCCATAGAGTGAAGATCTGTTGTAAAATCAACTGCTGCCGGGAAAATACCCTTCTGATCCTTACCTTCGCTTTCTCCGTAAAGCTGCTTCCACCATTCACCGAAGTAGTGAAGACTTGGTTCATAATTTGCTGTGATTTCAACATTTTTTCCTTTTCTTAATAAAATATTTCTGACTGCTGCATACTGCATAGCATCATTCTCTTCAAACGCATTATTGAGAGCCTTTTCTCTTCCGCTTGCTGCACCTTCCATCAATTTATCAATATCAGCACCGCTTACTGCGATTGGAAGCAATCCTACTGCTGTAAGAACAGAGAAACGTCCTCCTACATCATCAGGAACTACAAAACTTTCATAACCCTCCGCTGTCGCAAGACCTTTTAATGCTCCCTTTGCCTTGTCAGTCGTTGCATAAATTCTCTTTGCAGCTTCTTCCTTGCCATATTTCTTTTCAAGCTTTTCTTTGAAAACTCTGAATGCAATGGCAGGTTCTGTTGTTGTACCTGACTTTGAAATAATGTTAACAGAGAAATCCCTGTCTCCAACCACATCAAGTAATCCCTGAAGATATGCGGGACTAATGCTGTTACCTGCATAATAGATTTCAGGAGTTTTTCTTATTTCCTTAGGAACATTATTATAAAAACCATGTCTTAAAAATTCGATTGCCGCTCTTGCTCCAAGATAAGAACCGCCAATTCCAATTACAATCAAAACTTCTGAATCGTTCTGAATCTTTTCTGCTGCTTTCTTAATTCTTGTAAATTCGTCTTTATCATAATCTACAGGCAAATCAATCCATCCTAAAAAGTCATTGCCTGCCCCTGTTTTTTCAACTAAAACTTTTTTTGCATTTTCTGCAATTTCTTTCATGCTTACTACTTCATCCTCTGAAATAAATGAAGCCGCCTTTGAATAATCTAATGTTACCTTAGCCATATTTCTCTCTTCCTCCGTTTTTTCAAAAAACTCTATCCTATTATATGCGTTCAAAACAATTTTATCAAGACTTTATCGCATTTATTGTCATTTATTGTAAAAATTCTCCAATCACCTGATTCAGAATCTGTTCTTCCTGCATTGTCTCCAGTTTTTTCTGCGTTGTTTCCATTTCCTGCTCAGTATCCTGAATTTCTTCCTCCTGCATTAAATCTATCAAGGTCTCCTGTTGTCTGTCTTCCCTTGACATTGCATTGTTTTCCAGAAAATCCACTATTACATATGCCAGTTCCGTCTGCCGGTCTTTTACCCCAATGCATCTGTTGATCATTTCCAGTGCAAATCCAAAAAAACACCCTGTCCCTATATACGCCATTATAACCATATAATCAGATTTCATGCGATATAACTCCCATCCTGTCAGACCTGATATGCATATAATCAAAATCGTGCACCAGTTAATCACATTATTTAGCCTGTTTAAGGAAAACACACCAACCTTACATCTGTTTAAATGTCGTTTTACTAATAACATAGGATTTGCCACAGAACCATTTACCTGCTTAATACTGTCAAACTTCATTTTTATTTGACGCAGTGTGGCATTTTTGGGATTTGTCATATTTTCCGCTTTTCTGATCAGTCTTCCATAATTTAACATTACAATCCATTTTGTAACAACTCCCAACAAAAAAATACTTCCCATTAACCATAGGAAGTACTTTTCATTAATAAACTCCGGCATCGTATGATCCAGCCATTTTCCAAATTCCGTTATGTAATAATTAAGCATATACTCTCCCCCTTTATATCTATATACTATATCTTATCACAAGAGAATCCTTTCAACACGTAAAATCGTTCGTCAAATTATCCTATTTTTAATCATCTCATTCAATAACTTAATTGAATTTTTTGCTGCTTTTTTCTCAAATGTGGGATAATCCATTTCCGCCCCGCCATCTGCTTTGTCAGAGATTGCTCTGATAATAAGAAACGGAATATTATTCAGATATGCTGCATGGGCAATGGAAGCTCCCTCCATTTCTGCACAATCTCCACCAAAATTTTCTCTCAAAACCGTCTTCAGGTCATGGGTTCCAATAAACTGATCTCCTGAGACAATCTTCCCCTCAAAAACCTTTACGCTTAATCCGGCACTGAGCGCACTTTTCTTTGCGAAATCAATCAGTTCCCTGTCTGCTGCAAATTCCGATGTCTCCATATCCGGAATAATACCCTTTTTATATCCAAGTGCTGAAACATCCATATCATGTTCCTGTGCAACCGTAGAAATAACAATGTCACAAATATCAATATTCTTATTCAGTGAGCCTGCCACACCTGTGTTAATCACAGCATCCACATGAAACACATCTGCTAAAATCTGTGTGCAGATGGCAGCATTGACTTTTCCGATACCACACTTAACAACTACTATATCCTTATCATGAATCTGCCCTTCATAAAAATCCATACCTGCAATCGTTTTTATCTGTGGCTGATTCATCATATTTTTCAGGTTATCCACCTCAATATCCATTGCTCCAATGATTCCTAACATAATCTTTTCCTTTCCCAATATTATCTCCAAACAAAAAGCGGGGTCACCAATTAACTCCGCTCTTTACTATTTACTCTGCACCATTCTCTAAATACTGCTCTAATGCCTTGGCAAGCTGATCGGGACAGGAAGTGCCTCTTCCACCGCAATCAATACCTTTCAGTCTTCGGATTGCCTCTTCCACTTCCATTCCTTCCACTAATGCTGCAACCCCCTGTGTATTGCCCATGCATCCCATTGTAAATTTTGTATTCGCAATTTTCCCGTCTACTACATCGAAATCTATCGCTCTTGAACATGTACCTTTTGTTGTATAATGCATATATTATGCCTCCATCTCCATCCTTTTCTTTCTTTTTTTCTTTTTTCTCCGTGGGGTTCCATCTGCTCTCAGCGGAATCTCTTCTTCAAGCTTTGCCTCATATACAGCTGCCACATCTTCAATATCTCCCTGAGCTATCAGCTGTCCATGTTCAAGAAGAATTCCCTTATTACAAAGACGCTTAACCTGGGCCAGACTGTGGGACACAAAAAGTACAGTAACGCCATGGTCAAACATGGTCTGCATCTTTTTTTCACATTTTCTTCGGAATCTGGCATCACCTACGGACAAAACCTCATCCAAAATCAATATTTCCGGCTCTACTACCGTTGCAATGGAAAAGCCCAATCTTGCTCTCATTCCAGAGGAATAATTTTTAATTGGTACATCTATAAACTCTCCCAACTCTGAAAATTCCAGAATTTCTTCATATCTTGATTCCAGAAATTCTCTTGAAAATCCCAGTACCGATCCGTAAAGAAAGATATTCTCTCTTCCTGTATAATTGGGGTCAAATCCCGCTCCCAGTTCAATCATCGGTGCGATGTGACCATGTCTTTCCACTTTCCCGGAAGTCGGTTTATAAACTCCGGCAATAACCTTTAACAGTGTACTCTTTCCTGCACCGTTAAGTCCCAGTATTCCCAGTCTGTCACCTTTCCTGATTTCAAAACTAATATTTTTGAGAGCCCAAAATTCATTAAAGCGAAGTTTTTCTCCCTTTAACTTTTTTATAATTAATTCTTTTAGATTATCGACCTTTTCTTTACTCAGATTAAACCTGATACTGACATCATCTACTCTGAGTGCGACTTTCTCTTTTCCCATCGTTCCTCCTAAATGTATAAAATGAACTTATCCTGGTTTTTCTTAAATACAACAATGCCTATTATAAGTGCAACTATGCTGAATGCACTGGAGTAAATAAGCATATACACTTCCTGCGGACTGGTAAAAATCGATTCTCCTAACAAAACAACATGTCTGAAATTCTCAATAATGCAATATAATGGATTTATCTGTATTACTTTTTTTACTGTTTCACTTTTAAGCCCATCCACAAAGTAAAATATTGCAGAGCAATACATAATCAGCATAAGTACTACATCCCAGAGATATTCAACATCTCTAAAAAATACGCATACCGTGGACAAAAACAACGCTGCTGCAATGCACAAGATCAACAACACTATTATTGGAAGCACGATTTCAATAAGATGCCATGTTGCCGGAGTACCTAATACAACACCAACAATTGCCAGTACGATCAATGATAACAAGAAAATAATATAGTTATAAATAACGCTGGAAAGCGGATATAAATATTTTGGTACATACACTTTCTTGATCATAGCCTGATTGGCCCTTATGGACTTCATCCCGATTTTAGAAGCACTTGAGAAACAGCTATACAACAATCGTCCACAGAGTACATAGACCGGAAATAATTCCGGACCAATTGGCCCTCCGGCTCTTCCTAACACGTTTCCAAATACAAAAGTAAGAACAATCATTGTCAGCAATGGTTCCAGCAAAGTCCAGACCAGTCCCAAATAGGATCTTCTATATTTTAATTTAATACCTTTTTTAACTAATTCCACCAAAAGGTGTCTGTATCTCAAAAAACTATCGATATATTTCTTCATATAACCTCCGAAACTGTCAAGAGACAATACTCGCATTAATTATATAATATTCCACAATAATGTCAAATTTTTAGGAATATATTGTAAATTATTAATCAGCAACCAACTCTTTTCATTGTAATGACTGCGTACTTTTATTTATTTCCCAGAAATACCCTGTTGCACACCCGCTCTGCCGCATGTCCGTCATCTCTGCAACAGAATCTTGCATAAAATTCACTATATTTTTCTTTATATTGTGCCTGTACCTGATTAATCTTTTTAACTGCGTCCAGTACCTGTTGATTGTCTGTAAGAATCGGTCCCGGCAGTTCCCTCTCAATATCAAGATAAAACCCTCTGAGAACATCCCTGTATTTCTCAAGATCATACATATAAAAGAGAATCGGTCTCTGCAAATTGGCATAATCAAAAAATACGGACGAATAGTCTGTCATACAAATATCTGATACAATGTAAATATCCGTAATATCACTGTAATCGCTCACGTTAACCACAAAATCCGATAATCCTGTCAAATCAAGTTGATCCACAATCCAGTAATGCATTCTGAGAAGTATCACATATTCATCTCCCAGTTCTGTCTTCATTCTGTTAAGATCCAATGCCAGTTCAAACTTATACTCTCCTGCCCCATAGGAATTGTCATCTCTCCAGGTTGGCGCATAGAGAAGTACTTTCTTATCCAGCGGTATTCCCATTTTCTTTTTCAGCTCTTTTGATTTTTCTTCAAGATCCGGTGCGTATAACGGATCATTTGCCGGATATCCCAGTTCCAGAATTTTTTCCTTATCATACAGAAAACAGCTCTGAAATTTTTCTGTGGAAAACGGATTATCCGACAATAAATAATCCCATTTTCTGGACTGCTTATACACAATCTGTTTATACTTTGGATTTGCCGAATGTACATCATCCATATCAAAAACCAGTTTTTTCAATGGTGTCCCATGCCATGTTTCCAGCATAATCTGAGACTCACGCTTCGGATATGCATGAGGCTGACGCATATTATTAACCCAGAATTTTGAACGCGTCATATAATAGTAATACCCAAGTCCAAATCTTTTAACCTTTTTACATTTTCCATCTATCTCAAGCTTTTTATTATTAACAATCCATATATATTTATACTTATTACCATAATTATCCCGAAGATACTTGTAAATATATTTGGGCTGTCCCGAATAATTTCTACCCACAAAGCTTTCAAATACGATCCAGTTATCTTTTTGTTTCATCTTATTAAATATATAAAGATTAATGGTTCTGTATAGATGTTTCCTGCTTGTAAACATCATTACCACTTTTCTCTTGATTAATCGCATGTCTGCCCACTTTTTTACTCTTGCCATGTCAGCAGTAACAGCGTATTTTAAAATTTTCTTTTCGATAAACCCAAATTTTTTAAATGTTTTTGTATTACACTCTTTAATTATGGAAGAAAGAAGTATAAAATCTTCTTTTTCTTTTACCACACCATTGTCATGAAATCGTCTGCTGTAAACCTCAATATAGAATCTGCATGCCATCTCTTCCAGATGCTGGCGTACAATATTATTATCTTTGGCTTTTTCCAGTGTTTCCAGAAACCCATCTACAAAAAATGCATCTCTCCTCTCATCTTCCATCTGGGAAATAGCAGGAAGGTTAATTTTATCATTATGGTATCTTTTTACATAAATACTATCTTCACAGCTTCCATAGCTTTTGACACAATTAAGGATCTGAATCCAAAAAGCTGCATCTGCATAATATATCTGCTTTTCATTAAACTGAATATTATTATCCTTTAAAAAACTTTTCTTATATAGAACCCCAAGGACTGTGATTTTATCCAGAGCATCATATTTTTTTAATCTATAATCATTAATCTCCGAAAATTTAAAGTTATCATCATTATTAACTGTGGAATCAACCTCTTTTTCACTTCCATCATCCTCATTATCTCCCTGTTCCACATTGAATGCTGCTTTCTTAAACCATGTGTGCATAATTTTTCCATATGCCAGATCCATTTCCGAATCCATCACTCTAATAAGTCCGCCAATTGTATCTTCTATTATATAATCATCACTGTCCAAAAAATAAATGTATTCACCCGCTGCCTTTTCAACTCCAAGATTCCGCGCAGATGAAACACCTGCAGCATTTTTCAATTCATAAACTTTCAGATTAATCTCTTCCTCATACTCTGCGATTAAGTCCTGTATGTCTTCTTTTTCATTTGCTTGTTCCTCTTCTTTGCATGTGTCCATGATTAAAACAGTCTCAATATCTTTATAATCCTGTTCTCTAATACTTGCAAAACAGTCCGTCAGATAATCTTTTCCTCTATTAAAAGCAACTATTATGCTTACCATATAAACGATTCCTCTCTTCTGATGTTCAAAATTTTTTCTATACCATGATTTTAGGGATTATATTATGGTTTTTATATATTATACCAAAAAAAAGAGCCTCTTACGAGACTCTTACCGGATTCATTTATTAATTACGATGTTCAATACACGAAAAAAGAGAAAAGTTTTACAATCATAAGCAAGCCAAACTTAACTTAATCATGTAAAACTCCCCCCCTTTTTCTCATGTCCCCCATAGTACATAGTCAAAACATTCGCTTTGTTATGTACTTGTATATAAAAATATGGTGACTAGCATTAAATTATTTCTCAAAGTCACATAAATGGCTTTGAATTTCCGTTTTATTTTAGCATTTATGTGACGTTTTTATAAATTTGGAATTAAACATTGCATTTTACGCATTAAACTGAATTTTTTTATTTTTTTCGACATATTTCGACTGGTATTTGTAATATAACCCATCCGAATTCTATTTTTAATTTGAACAAATAATTTCATTTATACTTTCATCAATTTAAAGGAGTCAGTATAAATGGAAAGATTTTTTGCATACATTCAGGATTCTTACAACTACAGTAATTATGAAATAAAACTATTAAGATATTTCATTCTGACAATGTCATCAGAGATTAGTAAATTGACTATTATTTTTACTTTTTTTGCCTGCATTGGAAAATTTACCGAAAGCCTGCTTTGTATGTCTGTTATGCTAATTTTAAGATTAAGCGGTGGCGGCTTTCACTGCGAGCATTACATAAGTTGCCTGCTATTTAGTTTTTTATTTGTAGCCGCCTCTGTTTTTCTTGCACAAGTGATTATACCCGGTTCCATAATTATGGCTCTGACTATGGCGTTCTGTATTGTCGTAGCCTATAGAATGGCTCCTGTTGTTTCGCACCACAGACCAAAACCCACACAGGAACTTATAAAGAGGTCTAAAATTGTTAATTTATTTTTTTTATTTATATGTTTATTGGCTGTAACAGCATTCCATACCAATCATTATTTTATAATAATTTTTTGGCTATGCGTTTTACACACCGTTCAGCTTTTAATAACAAAAATACAAAAAGGAGGAATGTACCATGTTCTTTGATTTTACCAATTTTGCAATTAAGTTCTCAAAAACTTGGGGACTTCATTTTCCAAGTTCTTTATTTTTTGGTGAATACGATTTTCCACAGGAAGAAGAGTAATTTAGCCAAAAAGAGAAAAGCTGACAGCATTGACTGTCAGCTTTTCTCTCTATATATTTCTACATTAAATTCTATATAATTCTTTTCATTTAGCATTTGGTTCTCTACTATTATTTGCCCTTTTCCATCCAACATTTTCTTTACATTATATAATCCCAATCCTCTATCTTTTCCCTTTGTGCTATAACCTTTCTGGAACATTTTACCTATTTCTTCCTGTGTCATATATGCCGATTGATTTCTACATTTAATCACAACTTTATCATCATAGTCCTTAAGTATATATCTTACAGTTTTATTATCTTTATTTTTTATTACATATTCAGAAGCATTATCTAAAAGTATTCCCGACAATTCAATCATTTCGTAAGTTGCCAAATTACATTTTGCATTACTTAATAGAATATCAAATTCAAATGAAGCACCTTTCTTTTCCCATTCTGTAAATTTTGTATAAAGAAAACCTGCTAATATTTTATCCTTACATTTGGTTAAAATACTATCATATTTGCTTTCTTTCATTATATAATCACAATATTTCTTTTGGTTTTCCACTAGTTCTTCAAAATTTTCTGCTGTAAGATGCATGCCATATATAGCGGCAATTTGATTTTTAAAATCATGTTGCCTTATTCTTATATTTTCAATCATTCCTTCAAAGGTCTTTCCATATAATTCATGCATATATAATTCAAGGTTCTTTTGCTTTATCTCATAACGATCTTTTTGCCAGTTAAATACTATTCCAACAACCACAAACGCAAGCAAAGCTGTTGTAAAATACGAAAGAATTTCCATTTCTTCCTCAACCTTATAACTAACAAATAAATATATGAATAATATAAAAACTATACATAATACTCTAATAATAACTTGATCATATTCAATTGTTTTATTATAAAGTGTATTATACTGTAATCTAAAACAACTATATATAATTGCCATAATAAATAATGCTAAAACATTTATTATTAAAGCACTGATTGAATCATCAACAATAATATCTGAAAATAAACTTACCGGAAATGCAATAAGTAATTGTAATGAACCGGATATTAAAATATTGAACAGTATTAAAATGATATCATCTATTATTTTAATTCTAAATTCAATTAATATGTATATAAACATTAC
>JAUUNJ010000023.1 GCA_030844625.1 Roseburia sp.
CTTATCTCCTTTACTGCAATTTTACTGAATTTTTATGGTAAATTTCGGCATTTGTTCTCCTTGACAAAGCCCCAATCCGTGCTATTATGTTACCATAAGAGGAAGTGAGGTGTTGAATTATGAAAACAATTTCTATTAATTTAGGTTCCATCGACAAAGTAAAAGCTTTTGTTAATGATATTACTAAATTTGACAGCGATTTCGATTTAGTTTCCGGACGCTATGTCATTGATGCCAAATCAATAATGGGTATTTTCAGTCTTGATCTTTCAAAGCCAATCGATTTAAATATTCATGGTGAAGATGAAATCGATCAGATTATGGAAGTCATCAAAAAATACGAAGCCTAAATATTCACGTAAACAATGAAACGTGTATAAATAAATAAGCCACTGCACATTGAGAGTCTACTCTCATAAGAGCAGCGGCTTATTTATTTATATAGGACGAATGTCCGTGACACCATGATGCTTTATCCTATCTGAATGACCTCTGCAGTCTTCACTGCCTCATCAAACATTCTGTCAATTTCTTCGGCTAAATGTGTTTCCGATTTTTTAATTACATTAATATTTGGTTTTGTTACCGGGTGCTTTGCCACAAATGTTGTACAACAGTCTTCATATGGCAGAATTGATGTTTCATAAGTATTTATCTTTAGTGCAATGTCCACAATTTCCTGCTTGTCAAAAGCGATCACCGGTCTGAATACAGGCATTGTACAGACTTCATTTGTTGCTGCCAGACTCTGCATGGTCTGACTTGCCACCTGTCCGATGGATTCACCGGTAATAAGCCCTTGTGCCTTTTCCTGTTTTGCAAAATATTCAGCAATCTTCATCATATATCTTCTCATAATAATCGTCAGTTCATCATGGGGGCATTTATCATAAATGTACATCTGAATATCCGTAAAATTAACCACGTACAGCTTCATTGGTCCGGAATATCTGGAAACCAGTTTTGCCAGATCCACCACCTTCTGTTTTGCACGTTCTGATGTATATGGCGGTGCATGAAAATAAACCGCATCCACTGTCACACCTCGCTTTGCTGTCATCCAACCGGCCACAGGGCTGTCGATTCCCCCCGACAAAAGAAGCATTGCCTTTCCGGCAGTTCCCACGGGCATGCCGCCCGGTCCCGGAAGTACCTTTGAATATATATTAATATGATTTCTAATTTCAACATTTATAATCACTTCCGGATTATGCACATCTACTTTAGTTTCGGGAAATGCATCGAGAATTCTTCCACCAAGTTCGGCGTTAATTTCCATTGATTCCATGGGATAATTTTTTCTTGCACGTCTCGCCATCACCTTGAACGTAAAATTTTTGTCAGTATAATTTTCATCAATATATTTAACTACTTCCGCAGCCATATCTTCGAATCCGGTATCTTCTATCTGAATCATTGGGCAGATACCAACAATACCAAAAACATGCTGCAATGCATCTACTGCCTCTTCAAAATCATAATCCGAATCAGCCACAGCATAGATTCTTCCGTATTCCTTTGTCACCTTAAACTGTCCGTCAATCTTATCAAGGGCACTCTGAGCATTGTTCACCAGTGCATCCTCAAAAAGATATCTGTTTTTACCTTTAATTCCGATTTCGGCATATTTTATCAAAAAAGACTTAAACATATTTCTTAATCCTTTCCCTCTTTTGCTACGGATGTAATCCGCACTTTTTATTCTTAACTGTTCCTTCTTCACTACCTTCTAACGTATTTTCTAAGCATAGGCAATAATTCTTTTAACTGCTCTACTGCATAATCTACTTCTTCCACAGTATTAAATTCACAAAAACTGAATCTGACTGTGGATTCCAGCAGTTCCTTATCTATTCCCATTGCCTTTAAGGTGGCACTTACTGACGGCCTGTTAGACGAACAGGCGCTTCCTGCTGAAATATAAATCCCTTTATCCTCCAATGCATGAAGCAGAACTTCACTTCTAACGCCTTTAAAACTTGCACTTACAATGTGAGGGGCGCCATCTGCTCCCTTTCTGCTGTTAATCGTCACATCCTCAATCTTTTCCAGTTGTTCAATCAGATAATCCTTTAATTTTGTAAGTTTCTTCACATTAGCACTCAGATGTTCATAACAGTCCTTTGCAGCCTGACCGATTCCCGCAATTCCCGGTACATTTTCCGTACCGGAACGAACTCCCATCTGCTGTCCTCCACCAAAAATGATTGGATTGATTTTTGTATTCTTCTTAATGTAAATAAAACCGCTTCCCTTCGGTCCGTGAATCTTGTGTCCGCTGACCGTCAGCAAATCAATCTGATCCTTTTTGGGCTTTATATCCATCTTACCAAACGCCTGTATGGCATCCACATGATAAACAACCTGTGGATTGATTGTCTTTATATAATGACCGATTTCTGAAACAGGCTGAATTGCACCCACTTCATTATTGACGTACATAACTGATACAAGTATAGTTTCTTCATCCATCTCTTTTTTTAGCGCTTCCACACTTGCTTTCCCGAAACAATCCACCGGCAGATAAACAACATTAAATCCCTGCTGTTCCAAATACTTCATAGGACCTGCAACCGATGAATGTTCTATGGCTGTAGTTATAATTTTATTGCCCTTACGCTTATTTGCCATGACACTTCCAATAATAGCCATATTGTTGGACTCTGTACCACCTGACGTGAAATAAATTTCCTTTGGATCAACCTTTAAAATTTTCGCAATATTCTCCTGTGATTCTTTTATATATTTTTCGGCATTGACTCCTACCATGTGCATGGATGACGGATTGCCAAAATCTTCTGTCATTGTCTTTACAACAATATTTTTCACTGATTCCGTAACAACCGTGGTTGCCGAATTATCAAAATATGCTTCCATCATTACCTCTAATTTTTCACTCTTCACTATAAAACATCAGCACCGCCATCAATGCCATGCCTGCCGTCTCTGTTCTCAATATCCTTTTTCCAAGGGTTATATCACTTGCTCCTGATTTAATTGCCTGCTCAACTTCCTCTGGAGCAAAACCGCCTTCCGGACCAATAAATATGCCGATACTCATTCCCGCCTCTATATTACCTATAATCTGCCGGGTGCGCTCCATATTTTCTGCCTCTTCATAGGGTATCAGTGCCAAATCCATTTCCTTTGCCCGCTCCAAAGCACTTTTAAATGATATAGGCATTGAAACTTCGGGAACAATCCCCCTCTTTGATTGTTTTGCCGCACTCTCTGCGATGGCATTCCAACGTTTTGTCTTTGCCGCAGCCTTTTTTTCATCCAGCTTTACAATACAACGTTTCGTGGAAACCGGTACAATTTCATAAGCCCCCAGTTCCACCATTTTCTGAATGACAGTTTCCATTTTATCACCTTTTGGCAATGCCTGGAACAAAGTGACTTTTACGGGCAGTTCCCTTGCCGGACCATCCACATCTTCAATTTTTGCTTTCACCTGATCACTTCCAATAGTTTCAAGAACACACCTGTACTCCCGATCCTGTCCATTACTGACAAGCACTTTTTCCCCCGGTTTCATACGGAGTACATTTTTAATATGATTCACATCAGGACCTGTAATTACTATTTCATCCTGAAGAATCTGACTTTCATCCACAAAAAATCTATACATATCTCTTCACTCTTAACCATTAACTATTAACTGCTATTATAGCTCTCCAGTCCCCCTGTTTTTCAACATGAGCCAGTTTTAGATTTTGATTACAATTTATGGCATCCTTAACCGCTTCTTCTTTCATATAGATAATTCCCGAAGAAATAAAAAATCCTCCCGGCTTTAAAAACCTGTCCGCAATTGCTGCAATGGGAATAATCACATCTGCAAGAATATTTGCCACAACAATATCGTATTGCTCTTTTTCAAACTCTGCCTGCATTGTCTCATCTTCCAGAATGTTACCTTCTATCATGGTGACATCATCTGTGGAAATATGATTCACCTCAAAGTTTTCCTTTGATGCCACAATTGCCGCACTGTCAATGTCAGTCATTACTATTGTTCCTGCGCCTAATTTTTTTGCCACAATAGAGAGAATTCCACTGCCGCATCCCAAATCCAGAACTCTGTCCCCCCGCTTAACATATTTAATTAATTGCTTTATGCAAAGCTGGGTAGTATCATGCTTTCCTGTGCCAAAAGCTGTTCCCGGATCAATTTCAATCATCTGCATATCCTTATGGGCATCGTCAATCTCCTCCCATGTTGGCTTAATAAAAAAGTTATCTACAGTAAAAGATTTAAAATATTTTTTCCAGTTGTTAACCCAGTCCACATCCTCAGTCATACTTTTCTCAATACTTCCTTCACCTATATCAACAAAAGTGTTCGCTTCTTTTAATTTTTCACGGAGCCGCTCCAGAAGTTCTTCTCCATCGTCTTTTTCTTCTGTATAGAAGCTAACATACGCAGTACCATCATCCTCTGGCAGATCTGCAAGATAATCTATAAACTGTTTCTCTTTTTCCTCCTGAGATAACTGAACATAATCTTCCACTTCCATTCCGTTGATTCCCAGTTCTATCAAAATTCCGCAGACAAAATCTGTTGCCTGTGTTGTTGTTTTAAGCCTGTATTTATTCCATTTCATAAAAATAACCTCTTTTTATTATTCCAAAAGATTTGTGATTTGTCATGTGAAACAGTTTATATCCGGCATGCATAAACTGCGCAATTACTAACTAAGTATCATACCATAAGGTTTTTGATTAAGCAAACTATGATTTTATTTTACAGCAAAACACTATGTTGTTTTGGGATATAACAATGGAGCCACCTTCAATCTTTTTCGTTGGTATGGTGGCTCCATTTTATAATACTAGATCAGTTTATAGTTAATATAATAGCGCCTTGTTGCATACGCCATCGCTCTTGAACTCTTCTTGCAATAGAATGTCACATTGTCACATTCACTAAATGCACTTTTTGAAATTGATGTTACAGATAACGGGATTGTAATCTTTCTTAACTTGCCACATCCATGAAATGCATTTCTTTGAATCTTCAAAGTTCCCTTTCCAATGGTTACTCTTCTAAGATTCTTACATTCCCAGAATGCTGCGTTTGAAATTTTTCTAACTGAGCCGGGAATATTAATATTAGTTAAATTATTACAATATTCAAATGCAGAATAACCAATGGTTGTAACAGAATTTGGAATAACAATATTTGCTGCCTGTGAATGTTGGAATGCAGATTCTCCAATAGCAATCACTGTGTTCGGAATATTAATTGTTCCTGTTTTGCTTGATGGACAGGTAATGAGTGTCGTAAAATATTTGTTATAAAGAATACCGTCCGCTGCTTTAAAGTTTGTATTCTTATTTGTTGCATATCCCGTAATTTTACCACATCCGTAGAATGCTGTTGTTTCTATTTTATTTACACCACTCGGGATTTCAAATACACCTGTCTTTCCTGCCGGAACAGTAATCAAAGTTGTTCCTGCCTTATCAAAAAGGCATCCTTCTTTTGTGGAATATAAAGAATTATTTTTATCTACTACAATACTGGTTAATGCATCACAATCTGCAAATGCATTTTCGGCAACAAAATTAACTTTTTCACCGATGGAAATAGTTTTTAATTTATCACAATTACTGAATGCCCAATAATCAATCATTGTAACGCTGTTACCAATCGTAACCTTTTCACATCCTGCTTTTTCGAAAGCCTGATACCCTATACTGGTCACATTGTTTGGAATAACCACTTCTTTTAATGCTTTACAGCCTTTGAACGCTGCCTCGCCTATACTAAGCACAGACTTTCCAATTTCAATTGTTTCTAATTTACTGCACTTATAGAATGTATTGTCTTTAATTATAGTGATTTTATCTGATATTTTTATGCCCTTTAAATTAGATGCTTTACTAAATGCAGCGGTTTTAATATCCTCAATAGATTCGGGAAGTTTAATTTCAACTGCACCGGTTTTGCTAAAAGCATTTTTATTAATTGTCTTTGTACCTTCTTTCACAACTATTGTTTTCAGATTAGGTGTGTTGCTGGCAATATATCTTGGAATTACTTCAATATTTTTTGATAACTTTAATGTTGTTAATTTTTTACAACCACTAAATGCATTTCCTTCGACCTTATGTACACTATCAGGTATTTCCAAATTTTTAATGGCTGTACCGCAAAAAGCATACGCTCCGATTTTCTTTACCCGCTTTCCAAAATGAATTTCGGTTAACCTTTTACACTTATAAAAAGTATCATACGGTATTTCCTCTGTATTCCATGTTACGGAAACCAGAGATTTACAATTGCTAAAAATATTACCTTCTACATCATTAATATGTTTATCAATTGTTATTTTCCTTAATCCTGTGCGTGCGAAAGCCCATCCTTTAATTTCTTTTACCGTTTCTGGAATACTTACCTCTTTTACTGTAGCCATTTCTTCAAATGTGCCATATCCAATTCTTGTGATTCCTTTTTGGATTACTACTTTTTTTACTTTCAATGAGTACCATGCCTCATTATTTGTAATCGTACCTTTACCGCTGATAGTCAATGTGGATGTATCTTTGTTGTAAGCCCATGTCGCATTTTTACCGCAGTCGTGCGTTATTTCGGTAGTTGTTGCTTTTGCAATAACCGATCCCCCTAAAAGAAGGGCTGCAATTATAATTAGGTTTGCAAAACCTTTTATCATTTTTTTCATAAATAACCTCCGTGTATTTGTTTTATACTTATTAAACGCTGGTATTCTGAAAAATATTTCATCTTTTTTATTATTTTCATAAAACTTTTAACCTATAGCCTCTGATAAGTATTGACATATTGATATCATAATGATATCATTTAAATATCGATATTAATTATTTATGCACCTATTATGGGCAGAAAGGAATTATTTATGGAGGAAAAAATACTTACTACAAAGAAAAATGGAATGGCTGTTTTACTAGGTACTGTTCTGCTATACATAGCAGCCGTTGCCGGAGTTATTTATAGTCTCATTACAACAGAAGATGGAAATATTTTGACGGTTATCTGCTTTATCTGGATTTGTCTTGGCTGGATTCTTTTTCTGGGACTTAAGATTTTAAAGCCACAGGAGGCTTTGGTTCTTACATTATTTGGAAATTATAAAGGAACCATTAAAAATGAGGGATTTTATTTTGTAAATCCATTCTGTACGGCAGTAAACCCTGCTGCAAAGACCAAACTTAACCAGAGCGGTGATGTGGATGCCGGTACGAAAAAAGGCCTTTCCATTCCGGGAGCAACAGAAATTGCGGGTGCTGAACTTACAAACAAAAAAGTCTCCCTGAAAATCATGACTTTAAATAACAGCAAACAGAAAATTAACGACTGTCTGGGAAATCCTGTTGAAATCGGAATTGCAGTCACATGGCGTGTGACCGACACTGCAAAAGCAGTTTTCAATGTTGACAATTACAAGGAATATCTCTCACTTCAATGCGATAGTGCTCTTAGAAATATTGTACGCCTGTATCCTTACGATGTAGCACCAAATGTGGACACTACAGGCGATGGTATTGCAGATGAAGGAAGCCTTCGTGGCTCCAGCGAGGTTGTTGCATCCAGAATCAAAGATGAAATCCAACAAAAAGTGGCGGATGCCGGCTTGGAAATTATTGAAGCCCGCATAACTTATCTGGCATATGCTACCGAAATCGCAGCCGTTATGCTTCAGAGACAGCAGGCATCTGCAATTGTTGATGCCCGAAAGATGATTGTAGACGGAGCTGTAGGAATGGTTGAAATGGCTCTTGAACGCCTGAATGAAAATCAGGTTATTGAACTGGATGAAGAGCGCAAAGCAGCCATGGTTTCCAATCTGCTCGTAGTACTTTGCGGCAATCATGATGCTCAGCCTGTGGTAAACAGCGGCAGTTTATATTAATGAGTGATATGAAAAAGAAGCAGGTTCCTCTCAGACTTTCGGAAAATCTATACAATGCCATCGCCGCATGGGCAGAAGATGATTTTCGTTCTGTCAATGGTCAGATCGAATACCTGTTGACAGAATGTGTAAAGCAGAGAAAGAAAAACGGTAAATATGTTTCAGATCATTTGGATGAGCCCATTGAACTGGATATTGAATAAACTTGAAAATTCTATTTTGGCAAAAATAAAAGGGACCTGCCAGGCAATGTCTTTAAACTACGGTCATATGACATCTGTCTGCAGATCCCTTTTACTAAAATTTTATAAGTGTTAACTTTTATTTCTTAACTTTAATCTTCTTAGCCTTTGTCCATTTGCTATAGTAAGTCTTTTTATCAACCACCTTGTAAGCTTGTACTTTTACATAATATGCTTTTTTCGCTTTCAATTTCTTAATTGTGAAGATTACCTTCTTAACTTTCTTTGTCTTCGTTTTTTTCGCTTTGAACTTCTTTGTGGTCGAATATTTTACAATATATCCCGTTGCGTCTTTAACCTTCTTCAATTTGATTTTTGCTTTCTTTCCACTTGTCCTCTTAACAGACTTAATCTTTGTGTTTGCCACTGTGATTTTTTTCGTTACAGGTGTAACCGGCTTATCTGTAAGTTTTGTAAAACCTACGATTGTAATGACATCATCGGATTCCAGTTCAATTGTGGCAGTACCATCAACAACCGGTACATCAGTCACTCCTTTTGATGTATAAACTTTCATTATATCGGTTTTTATACCCACCGGAAACGAAACAAGTATTTTACCCTTGTATGGAACATAATTTCCTGTATATGTATCTTTTATGGTTTCAACTGTGCTTCCATCCGTTCCCCCAACATTTCTTTTTGTATATTCCGTTGTCAGCGTGGCATCACTTGTAATTGCGTAAGATGTGGCTGATGTGGCTGTATAGCCGCTAAGCTTATAATCACTGAGTTTTGGCGTTGACTTTGTAACATTAAATTTACTTTCGCTCATCACCTCATCACCATAAATTGTAACACCTGTTGCAGCATCCTTATATGTAACCTTATCTAATTCATATCCATATGTATCATAGAATAATTCTGTGTACCATTTATAATATAAGTCAGGTCTGTAATCGTATGGATTCTCGCTATAAAATTTGTAAAGAGTAGCCTTTGACAAATCAAAATCCCCTACATAATATTTGTTAAATGTATCTGGTGTAATATTCATATACGGGTACTTTGTTCCATTTGAAGTAACCCCTGAATCTGTATAATTACCAAACACATAGGTTCCTGTATCTGTAGTGTCATCCAATCCGATACAAACGGAGGCTCCCGGGAAAATATAAGTTCTTGGAGAAATTCTTGTACCATTATTAATTCCATAAAGATCTGTAATCTCTTTAAATACTGAACTCTTTTCTTCATCCGCAAACCATGTTGTATCAAGATCATCTACTGTATATCCATAAGCTGACAACAGTTCTGTTACTGCGTTTGTAACCGGTCCTTCATAACCAACCAGGTTTGAAGTTACCATAAAGCTGTCATCTCTAAGCATAAAACTTTCCAGTCTGTTCTGATATGACAACTGCCATGAACCATCGGAACAATTATTGCTTGCCGCACCTGCAGTACAGTTTACCACAATTCTACATCCCATTTCGGAATATGTTCTCTGAAGTTCCTGATAATTATAAATATCTGCACAGATAGCCACACCCACATAGCCAAAAGGTGTCTCAAAATATCCATCATTTTCAGTTCCATATGCTGACCAGTTCGGTTCCGGTGAAGCAAGGTTTACTTTTCTGTAGGACTGGATAAGGTCCGGTCCTAAAATTGCCACTGAGTTCCAATATAGGTCAGGATCCACTTCATCCTGCTCAGGAAGACCAATCAATACATACATTCCGTAACTCTCTGCGAGTTTCTGAATATCTGTAATAATTGTACTTGGCTTGTCTCCCCTTACAACTTGTGCACAGACATGCTGCATATACTGGTCACCAAATTTTTCTTTTAATTCCTCATCATAGCTGTCGGGAACAACTACATCATATCCTGTCAGTGCCATTTCTGGAAATACAAGCATTTCTATCCCCTCTTCATGGGCATCTGCCATAATATCCTTAATTAATTTTACGTTTGTCTCCAAATCTCCCCATACCGGATGGAAATTTACAGATGCCACTTTTACATCATCCTTATATTTACTTCCCTGTCCATACTGCGGAAGTTTATATTTTGAAACTTCTCCATACCAGTCTGCAAGCTGATTCAGTCTTCTTGAACTCATACCATTGGAACTGTCTCTTGAACTGGCTGCTACTGTACCACTTTCTACCCCTGCTTCTGTTGTTTCAACGGGTTTTACTCCGTCACTGCATCCTGCAATCCATCCATTGGTATAAGATATGCAGACATGGCTTTCACCCAAATATGTTGTATCACCCTCTGTTGTGTAAAGGTTTGCCACAGCCACATATCTTGAATACATCCTAAGGTAGGCATAGGTGGTTGTGTACATATCATATTCAGCCTGACTTAATGCTTTTTCATTTCCTGTCTCATATCCGTATGCTTGTGAAACAAGTACCATTCTAACAGAAGAACCATAGTAATACTTTCCAAGTTCTGCCACATCTGAAAATTCCTGTCCCAGTGCCAGACCAAATTTTCCATATTTCGTTGATAAAACATAAGGCTCATCACCCACACTTAAGCCCATTTTGTATTCCTCATCTGTCAGATGCGTTTTTTCATATGTGTCTATCTTACCGTCAGGAGTACAAATTATTGTTGCCGAATAATATTTCCCCTCTTTTTTAATCATTGCTCCAAATAAGATATACATATCATATGCCTCTGACATGGCACTAATTGCTGTAACTGATTTATTTGTATCAACGTCAATCGCTGTCTCTTTTGTACTTGTCAATGAATATTCCGGAAAAAGTATTATTTCATCACCTTTGGAATATCCATCCTTAATATATTTTTTTATTTTAATAAGATTCTGCTTTTCCAAATCTGCCCCACTGAGTGTGGCATCAAAATTTACTACCCCGATGTCAAAACCTTCCTCTGCTGCTTCGACCTTTTGGTCCGATACAGGTACCAGACTGATCATCATTACCGTAGTTAAAATAACTGCGGTGACCTTCTTAAATAGTTTTCTCATTTGCATGTTCTCCTTTTCTTTTTTAACGCAAAAGAAGCAACGGAAACAAGCTCCATTGCTTCTTTGTCTGCATTGCACAAATGTTACTTTTTTAACAGAAAATTGTCAACTTCTTTACGCTGATTCCTGTGAATATTTTGTTTTTGCTTAAGAAAAGTGCAAACTTACATTATTTTATTAATTTATTGGTTTCGATAATTTCTTTCTTATCTAATTATCAAAACAACTGATTATTTCTTAAAAAATCCCTTTTTACTGTTCCTCTTTTCAGAACTTTTATCATCTGAAAATTCATTTAATGTATTACCGGAAATCTCATCAAACTTCTTGAGAAGTTCTTTTTGCTCTGAATTTAATTTTGTAGGTACCTTGACCACCAATGTGGAGTACTGATTTCCTCTTACACTCTGATTATGAACATTGCAGATTCCTTTCCCCTTTAATCGGATACGTGTTCCTGTCTGGGTACCCGGCTTGATAGGGAACTTAACATCCCCATCTATTGTCTTAACTCTGATATCTCCACCAAGAGTTGCCTGAGCAAAGGAAATGTATGTTGTTGTATACACGTCCATTCCGTCCCGCTGAAATTCATTGCTAGGAATAACTCTGATATCCACAAGAAGGTCTCCTCGAGGTCCGCCATTTTTTCCCGGTTCACCTTCTCCTGAAAGTCTTATACTCTGCCTGTCATCAATACCAGCCGGAATATTTACAGAAACTTTCTTTCTCTTGCTGATATATCCTGCACCGTAACAGTCCGGACATTTTTCTTTAATAATCTTACCTGTTCCCTGACAATCCGGACAAGTCTGCAAACTCTGCATTGTTCCAAATAAAGTCTGCTGCTGGCTCATAAACTGACCACGACCACCACACTTTGTACAGGTCTCAGGTGATGTGCCCGGCTTTGCCCCATTACCATGACATGTGGAACAGGTTTCTTTAAAGTTGATTGTAACTTCTTTCTTACATCCTCTGACGGCTTCATCAAAAGTAATACGGAGACCCGTTCTTACATCGGCACCGCGCATCGGTCCGTTGCTGTTGCGGGAGCTTCCGCCTCTTCTTCCACCTCCACCGAAAATATCTCCAAAAATATCTCCAAAGCCACCGAATATATCGCTGAAATCCATTCCGCTAAAATCGAATCCACCGGCACCGCCGTTTCCGTCAAATGCCGCATGCCCAAACTGATCATACTGTCTTCTCTTTTCAGCATCACTAAGAACGGCATATGCCTCTGAAGCTTCCTTAAATTTTGCTGCAGCTTCCTCTCCCGGATTTGCATCTGGATGATACTTTTTGGCTAACTGTCTATATGCTTTTTTTATTGTGGCATCATCGGCATTTTTATCAACGCCTAATACCTCATAATAATCTCTTTTCTCTGCCATAGTATTCGCCTCTCATATGGTATTATTGTTTTGCGTGTGAAAACCCGTCCGGGTTTCCTCGGGCGGGATTTCATGTATATAGGCTATAAGAAAATCCCCTAAAAGGTTTCTCTCATCTGCCCGTTGCCTCTATTTTATACTTCTGTAAAGTCTCCGTCTACGACATCATCTGCTGCATCTGCGCCCTGGGCACCCATATCAGGACCTGCCCCCTGAGCTCCGGCACCCTGCGTCTGCTCATACATCTTAGCAAATAACTGCTGTGCAGAATTCATCAGTTTTTCTTTTCCTGACTTTAATTCCTCTATCTGTGCATCTGTAGGCTCATTTTCACCAATTGCAGTAATTGTTGCTTTTAATGCATCAATGTCAGCCTGAACTGCCTGCTTATCAGCGTCTGTAAGCTTATCTCCTGCTTCTGTCATAGCCTGTTCTGTCTGAGAAACAATTGCTTCTGCTTCATTCTTTGCATCAATTGCTTCTTTACGTTTTTTATCCTGTGCTTCAAACTCAGCAGCTTCCTTAACAGCCTTATCGATATCTTCATCTGACATATTGGATCCTGCAGTAATTGTGATGTGCTGTTCCTTGCCTGTTCCAAGATCTTTGGCAGATACATTTACAATACCGTTGGCATCAATATCAAATGTAACTTCAATCTGTGGAACACCTCTTCTTGCTGGAGGGATACCATCTAATCTAAACTGTCCAAGGCTCTTGTTATCTCTCGCGAACTGTCTTTCACCCTGTACTACATTAATGTCTACTGCTGTCTGATTATCTGCTGCTGTTGAGAAAATCTGGCTCTTCTTTGTAGGAATTGTTGTATTTCTTTCAATTAATCTTGTAGCAATACCGCCCATTGTCTCAATGGATAATGAAAGCGGAGTTACATCAAGAAGAAGAATTTCGCCTGCACCGGCATCTCCTGCCAATTTACCACCCTGAATGGAAGCACCAAGTGCAACACATTCATCAGGATTCATCTTCTTTGATGGTTCATGTCCTGTTAACTGTTTTACTTTATCCTGAACTGCCGGAATACGTGTGGAACCGCCTACAAGCAATACTTTGCTAAGCTCTGATGCTGTGATTCCTGCATCCTTTAAAGCATTCTGTACAGGAATTGCTGTTCTTTCCACAAGATCTCTTGTTAATTCATCAAATTTAGCCTTTGTCAGTGTCATATTAAGATGCTGTGGTCCCTGTTCATTTGCTGTAATGAAAGGAATGCTGATTTCTGTCTGAGTTGCAGAAGAGAGTTTCTTCTTGGCATCCTCTGCCTCAGCCTTAATTCTTTCCATAGCCATCTTATCATTGGAAAGGTCAATACCTGTCTTTGATTTAAAGTCTGCTACCATGTAGTCCATAACTTTCTTGTCAAAGTCATCACCACCAAGTCTGTTATCACCGGATGTTGCGAGAACTTCGATAACACCATCACCGATTTCAATAACGGATACGTCAAATGTACCACCACCTAAATCGTACACCATAATCTTCTGTTCACCTTCGTTATCAAGACCGTAAGCCAATGCTGCTGCTGTCGGCTCATTGATGATTCTTTTCACATCAAGTCCTGCAATCTTACCGGCATCTTTTGTCGCCTGTCTCTGCGCATCATTAAAGTAAGCAGGTACCGTGATAACTGCTTCTGTTACCTTTTCACCAAGGTAAGCTTCAGCATCAGCTTTCAGTTTCTGTAAAATCATAGCTGAAATAGCCTGTGGTGTATGGCTCTTATCATCAATCGTTACTTTATAGTCTGTACCCATATGTCTCTTAATTGATGAAATTGTTCTTTCAGCATTTGTAACTGCCTGACGCTTTGCAAGTTCACCAACTAATCTCTCTCCGCTCTTTGCAAAACCTACAACGGAAGGAGTCGTTCTTCCTCCATCTGCATTTGTAATTACGGTAGGTTCTCCACCTTCCATAACTGCGACACATGAATTTGTTGTTCCCAAATCAATACCAATAATCTTTCCCATTTTATTTTCCTCCTATATCTTAATTTGCAACTTTTACCATACTGTGTCTGATAACGGAATCACGGTATTTATATCCCTTTTGGAATTCCTGAGATATCATATTCTCACCAAGTTCCTCGTTATCCTCATGCATTACTGCATTATGAAGTTCCGGATCAAATTCCTTTCCTTCTGTTTCGATGACTGTTACTCCCATTTCCTCCAGAGCTGTAATCATCTGTTTATAGATAAGGTTCATTCCCTCTCCGACAGGCGAACCTAAATCCTCTTCACTGAGTGCGGCAACCCCTCTTTCCAGATTATCCACAACCGGCAATATCTTTTCTATAATTGCCTTGGCACCAATCTCATACATGGATGACTTTTCTTTTTCACTTCTGCTTCTGTAATTTTGAAATTCTGCAAAAAGTCTTTGATACTTATCATTTAATTCTTCAATCTGCTGATCTTTCTTGTCTTTTTTCTTAAAGACTTTTTTCTTTTTTCTTTCAGGCTCTGTTTTTTCTTCAGCGCCCTCCTCTGCAGGTCCTTCTACAGCTTCATCATCATTTTGTTTTTCAGAAGTTTCTGCAGCATCATTTTCTGTATTGCTACTCTCCTCTGTATCCATATTTGTTTCCACTTCTTCTGTAAGATTTTCATCCAAAGTTTCTTTTTCTTTTTCCATTGGACTTTCCTTTCTACTGATCTGTATTAACTATTTTCTTCTTTATCGTCATTACTAAAAGTATCACTTAACTGCTCTTTGACAGTTCTAAGTGCTTCCACAACCTTTTCGTAATCCATTCTCTTTGGACCGATAATGCCGATTGTTCCCTTAAAACCATCCTCCAATTCATAAGTGGCTGTAACCACACTGCAATCCTTCATTGTCTGAACCGGAGTTTCACTGCCTATATATACCTGAATTCCGGTTTCTTCATCTCCCTCATTAATCAGCTCTGTCAACTGAGACTTTTCTTCCAGTGTTGTAAGAAGCTGGCTGGCTCTCTCTTTATCACTGAGCTCAGGGTATTTGAAAATATTTGTCGCCCCGGATGTGTAAATCTTCATCTGAGCCTCTGTGGATATAGCCTCTGTAATTGCCTTTAACACTTCATTCACCAGATTCTCAAGTTCTCCCGCCTGAGATGTCAGTGCTGAGATTACTCCCAGATTAATTTCTTCTAATGATAATCCTGCAAGTGCTGTATTCAATGCTACATTCAGGCGAACAATCATCTCCTGATTCACATCCTGTGTAACCTTTACAATTTTGTTCACCACATGATTCTTATCTGAAACAACTGTACATAACAACTGTTTTTCTTCCAATACAGACAATTGAATAAATTTTATTTTATTCCCCTGAGATTTCGGTGCAGAAACCATTGTTGTGTAATTGGTATTATTCGCCAGAACTTTTGCCATGTTCTGAAGCAGCGTCTCAACTTTATCCACTTTTTCAATAAGCAGGTCTTCTTTCTCTGTAACCTTTTTTTCTCTCTCATCCAACTCTGACATCTTTTCTTTTAGCATATTATCAACATAGAATCTGTAACCTTTGTCCGTTGGAATTCTTCCTGCTGATGTGTGAGGTTGAATAATATATCCCAATTCCTCCAGATCAGACATTT
>JAUUNJ010000024.1 GCA_030844625.1 Roseburia sp.
TATCAATCAAATTGGACATACTTAAATACATATGAAAATCACTGCCATATTTTGTATTGGTAGAGGTATAATGATAAATTACATTTCCGTTTGCATAGGAATACTTGAATGAAAAACTATGTCTTGCACTTGTGGAAGAACAGTTTTTAATCAAACACTCCTGGGCACATATATTCATTCCATATCCGTTTCCGCCGCCGCCTTCGTACTGTGGATAGCTAAAATCACAATTATCAACAGTAATACTTCTGCTTTTATTTAAATCAAGTCCATTGGACGTCATATGTATCTGATTGGAATTTCCAGCCTGATATGTGGAAATATTCTTTGCAAAACAATTTACATTTAGTGAAAATTTAATTAAAAATGCATTGTTCGCATCATATGCTCCTGTACCGCTTTTGTTATAATCTTCTTCTCCCCATCCTGATGTTTTGCTGTTTGCTTTGTTTCCGATAGAAAAATCAGCAAGTCCTACATTGGTCTGTTTTGGAGTAACTTTGTAAACCCGGGCATTATCCCTTGTTTTCATGTAGTATCTTGTAGGTATATCAATTTCAATGGTTTTGTTTGATGTATTTACGGATGTAATCTGTCTGTAGAATGTAGTTCCCATGGTAGAAGAATTTACATTTTCAGACCAGAATCCCGACATATCATGCTCATTAATCCATGCGGAAGTTCTGTCACTTCTGATTATTACCCAATCACCTACCTTAAAATTACTCACATCATTTAAGTGAATTGTTGTGGTTGGTGTTTTTGGAATATCCTGTGTCAAATATGAATATTTCCCATCATCGGCACTATCCCATGTTCCACTTTGTGGTGAAACATTAATTACCTGACTGTACCTCATACCTTCTGCATAACATCTTATAAATGTCTTTCCAACACCATCTCCTTTAAATAAAATATTACTTCCTTTGATTCTCAATGCTGATGAATTACTTCCGGAAGTAGGTTTTACTTTATATGTACCTGCCGGTAAATAAACAGTACCTCCACCTGCTGCTTCTACTGCATTAATAGCATTCTGTATTGCTGCCGTAGAATCTTTTGCTCCTGTATTGTCTGCACCATAATTCACTACGTTTGCATACAATCCCTGCATTTGAGTCGGTACATCTTTCTCTCCTTTTTCATATCCTGCATATGAAAAATCCTGTAAAAATTGTCCACTACTGTTTGTATATCCCGGTGTCCAGTTTTCCGGATACAAACTGCTTCTCCATGTTTCTGCTGCTTTAACCTGACTCACATTCATGCCTGAGGTTCCTAATGTTGTGACAAGCATCAATGATAACACAAGCAAAAAAACCTTTCTCTTATTCAATTTTTACCCTCCAATTTTTTCCTTAAAGATGACTTCACAGTCTCGTTCCAAAACCATGAAGCCATCACTATCTCATAATTCTTTATTTACTATACACTTCCATTTCCCATAAGGAATATCCGTATGGAAGCGCTCTCTTCACTCCCTGCATTTTTACATATCTGGCACTTACCGCATCAAAGGTTATGGTATCTGTTCCACCATTCTGTCCTGTCAGACTCTTAACTGTCGTCCATGTTTTTCCATCTGTTGATGTCTGGATCTTATAGCTTTCTCCATAAGCTCCCTCCCAATTAAGAACCACTTTATTAATTGTATATGTCTTTCCAAGGTCTACACTAATCCATGCATCATCTGAAAAATTAGAAGACCAGCGCGTACCATTATCTCCATCCACTGCATATTTTGCTGCTGTTCCTGCTGCCTCAGCACCGGATGCGTTTGTTGTTCCATTCTTTGCCACATTTACACCACTTGGCTGTGACTCCTGATTATTATTAGATGAACCGCTTCCATATACTTCCATCTCCCAAAGAGAATATCCATATGGTAACGCTCTCTTCACTCCCTGCATTTTTACATATCTGGCACTTACCGCATCAAAAGTTACGGTATCTGTTCCGCCATTCTGTCCCGTTAATGTTTTGACTGTTGTCCAGTTCGTTCCATCTGTTGATGTCTGGATTTTATAACTTTCTCCATACGCGCCTTCCCACTTGAGAACAACTTTACTTACCTGATATGTTTTTCCAAGGTCCACCGCAATCCATGCATTATCTGAGAAATTTGATGACCAGCGGGTTCCGGTATCTCCGTCAACCGCTTTGTCTGCAGACATTGCCGCACTCTCTGATCCGGACTGAGTTGTACTCTTTCCTTTTGCAAGATTTGTATCAGAAGGTACTTCAGGATTTTCATTTTCACCTGTAGAATTGTTTCCATATACTTCCATTTCCCATAAGGAATATCCATATGGTAATGCCCTTGTGACTCCCTGCATCCTTACATATCTGGCATTTACAGCATTAAATGTAACTGTCTCTGCACCACCATTTCCATTTGTTACATTTTTCACTGTACTCCATTCAATTCCGTCCGTTGATGTCTGAATTTTATAAGCCTTTCCGTAAGCCCCTTCCCAATTAAGGACTACTTTACTTACGTTGTATGTCTTTCCAAGATCTACCGCAATCCATGCATCATCCGCAAAATTAGAGGACCATCTCGTTCCACTGTCTCCATCTACTGCTTTTGCTGCACCCATTGCATCGCTTTCTGCACCTGATGTTGAAACACTCTTACCTTTTGCAAGATTATCTCCTGTAACGTCTTCGCCCGGTGTCTCTGTGCTTCCGCCATTAATCTTATATGTGGCAGTTGACACACCGGATGTTATCATTCCCTTTCTGTAAGCAATTGCTTTAATTGTTGTATCTTTGCTGATCTTTACAGTAGGAACATAAAGTTTAGAATTTTCATCAGGTATGGAACCATCGGTTGTATACCTGATTTCTACACCTTTTGTCTGGCTGGAAATAGTCAGATTCTGTGTTCCATTATAGGAACCGGATGCCAGACTAAACTGTGGATTCTGTACCGTAGCAGCCTCATATACTCCCATTTCCCATAGAGAATATCCATAGTCTAACGCTCTCTTAACACCTTGCATTCTTACATATCTACACGTAGTAGCATCAAAGATAATTTCTTCTTTGCCACCCTTACTGCTTGATGTTTCGTAAACTGTCTTCCAATTGTTTCCATCTGCTGATGTCTGCAATTTATATGCTTTCGCATAGGAAGCCTCCCAATTGAAAGTAACTTTGTTAATTGTATATGACTTTCCTAAATCAACAGTACACCACTGATTATCACTGAATTCTGATGACCATCTTGTGCTTGTATCATTGTCAACAATTTTGGAACCATCTACCGATGGATTTTCTGATGATGATACTGTTACGTTTTTGCCAAGGGCAATATTTGTATTAAGTGATACCGATGTTCCGTTTACCGTAATTGTGCTTGTAGCCATTGCTGATGTAATGCACTCATCCTTTACGGCAATTGCCTTTACGGTAGCTGTGCTGGATACCGCAAATGTTCCATCATATACCGGTGATGACTTTGTAGGCATTGATCCGTCCACTGTGTAATGTATTGTTGCATCTTTTGCCGCCGTTTTTATCGTTACGTACTGTGTGTCGTCATACTCTCCTGTCGGTACCGAAATTTCAGGTGTTTCTGCCTGTACGATATTAAAGCTCTTATCTTTGTATACCTCAAAGCTTACTAATGCTTTTGCACCAATAGTTGCTGTACCAACCTTTCCTGATTTGTTGTTAAATGTTACTACTTTCGTATCATTTGTAGGATTCCAAACTGTCGCTGTGTATTTGTCTGTATCCTTGTTATAATAAACCGCTGCTGAACAGTCACCTGTTGCAATAAGGTCTGTTGTCTTTACACCCAACTCTTCCATTGCATTAATAAACCAATATGTATTGGCTGTATCCGTTTTCTGAACCGTCGTATCATTTGCAAGGAATTTTTCCATTGCCAAATCAGGATTTGTCTGTGACAGGAAAGGCCATGTGATATGTTGCCAGCCTGTATCTGCCTGCGGATATTCATTCAGCATTTTATCGATTTCTTCCTGACTCTTTCCTTCTTTGTTTGCAGCCTTCACAGCCTTATCCATAGCAATATCTGTATCTGATAAAAGTCCCTGATATATTTCTGCACATCTTTCCTGATTCATACCATAATATGTCAGGTACTCTGAAATAGGCAGCCACTGAATACCATATACATATAATGGCTGTCCGCCAAAGAATGTTCCATAAAAATTAATACCACCGTATACCTGGCCTACCACTTCATATGGCCATGCATCGATCCAGTTATCTTTATCATAATCAAACCAGTACTGTTCCACTGCTTCCATTTCGTTTGTGAAGCCAAAGACACCTGCATCTCTGTATGCGTCATTTTCTGTAAGGACACCCCACAGATACATACTTACCCAGCTGAATAAGGATTCACTGGCTGACTCCTGATTGTTTCCTGAATCATTGTCTGCATAACCTCCAGCCCATGAATGTCCCTCATATAAGTCATACGCTCTGAATCTGCAGTATTCACTGTCATTGTCTGATGGGTTTGCATAATCTCTAATCATCATTTCGATCATGCCCTTATAATTGTTATAAAATTCTTCATCGTATGTAGCAAGCACTGTTGCTGCAAACATGAAATAACCGTATGTGAAATGGTGGTCACAGATAGATGCGTTAGCACCAAACTCACTCTGCTCATAGAATAATGTTCCCCAGTTCTGATTGTAGATAAAATAGCTGATATCATCTTTTCCATCATATGTGAACCAGTTAACAAGTATTTTTTTCATTCTTGCAAGGAAAACATCTCTTAGTTCTGTTTCGCCAATCTGTTCTGCCATCAAAACTCCCATTCCCAATGGATGAAGATTTTTACCCTCCCAGTAAGCATCTCCTGCAGGATTTAAGTTCTTTGTAGCATCTTCCAGCTGATTTAAATATCCAAGTAATGCTTCCCCATCAAATTCTGCATTTGTTGGAAGTGCGAAAGTTGGAAGAAGTCCTGCAAAATCAGAAACTGTCTTAAATGAATTTCCTTCAATTGTCTTTAAATCACCTCTCACAGAAGAGTATGTTGTAAATGCATTGTCATCAGATGTAGAATTTTTCCACTGATGCGGCAGCATGCACATAAACGTCTTATCTGTAAAACCGTTTCTCTTAAGCGTTGTGGTCACAGCATAATTTGATGTGATTTTTGCCTGACTGTCATTGTAATTGTATGTTACAGATGTTCCTGTAACAAATGCATAGCCGTGGCGATAAAATGTTTCTATCTGTGACTTGTTGTCCATAGAACCAATAGACATATAACCATTATCATTCGGGAATGTAATTCTTAAATTATTTCCGATTTTCTTAAAAATTGTGTCTTCCGGTACATTGAGACAATAATAACTCTTTGAAGTTTTTGTTTTGTTTTTATTATCACTATCTGTAATTTCAATACCTATATGATCTGTTTTTATTGTCGAAAGATTACTTTCCAGTATTTCATTCCCATTGCCATCAAAAATTGATGTTATGGAGGATGATGAGATGTAAACAGATTTTGTATCTCCGTATTCTGTATAAACATAAGGAGAACCTTTTACAAATGTACTTGTCATTGCAACATGATTATCATCGCAAAGTTGAGCTGTTACAGAATAATCACTGTATCCGCTAACCTTGTCACAAGCTGTTGCCGTGTCAAGATTTTCGGGAAGAATATAGAAATCTATCTCTGTTTCTGAATTTACTGAAACATTCACATCGGTCTCACCCATATCCGGAAGCCAGCCCTCTGTTGCCGTCAGGATTCCAAGTCCTTTAGTGGAATACTTAACTTTCAAAGGAAGTGTGCTCAATAAATTACCAAACTTGTTAATGAGAATTGACTGCCACCAGTCATTACTGTCTATTGGTGTGCTAACTGAATCTGTCTTGTAAACAGGTAATTTTGCCTTTTCATTGTACATAGAATTGGCAAGATATGTACCTTTTCCGTTAGATACAACATAGGATTCTGGAAGATCCGGAATTTTATGAGTAACCTTTTTATCCCCCTGCTTGTACTCATACACCTTCATTTCGTAGATGCTGAAACCGCTTCCGCTTTCAACTCTTGTATATCCGTACATTCTTACATATCTGGCTGTAGCATAAAGTTCAACATCTGCATTTTCATATCCGTAACCTTTTAATTGTCTGTACAGGGTTGTCCAGTTATTTCCATCTGTAGAAACCTGAATATCATACATTTTTCCTGCATCTGATGCCCAATCAATCACAACTCTTCCTATGTCATAATTGGTACCTAAGTCTACCATAAACCACTGATTATCTTTTTCCCCTGATGTCCAGTATGAACTATCATTTCCGTCAACTGCATTTTTTGCCAAAACAGAGGTCTGATCAATCACTCCATTGTCATCATACATCCACCATACATCTCTTAAAGAGGATGCACTGGCATTTTTTCCCTGTGCAAGATTCTTTCCGTAATCTGTCGGTCTCTTTGTTATACCATCTAATCCGTACACTTCGAATTCATAAAGAGAATATCCGTATGCTTCAAGAGCCTTTTTTGTCATATATACTCTTACATATCTTGCATTTGCATTAATGTTAAGATTTTCATTCCCACCCAAACAATTGGTATTTGTATAAACATCATTCCAATTTTCTTCATCATTTGAAACCTGGATTTTGTACTCCTTGGCATATGCGCCTTCCCAATAAAGTTTAACGCCTGTTATTTCCGTCACTTTGCCAAGATCTACATACATCCATTCTTCCTTATTTAACCAGGAACTTTCCCACCTGGAACTTTTTGACCCATCGACTGCATACGCCGGGTCACTGTTTGCTACGGATGAGCTGGCATAAACCATTCTTCCAGTAGAAATAACGTAAGGCGAATTGTCGTCCGCCGCCTTAACCTGCACCGTTCCCTGCATTGGTAACATTCCAATCATCAATGAAGCTGCCAAAAAAGCTGCTGTTGCTTTTTTTACTCTGGTAATCCACTTACCCTTTCTCATTTTCTTTTCCTCCCTTAAATCTAAACCCTAACCATAAAAGTATCCGTTTTGTCAGTTGCATTTTCTGCATTTGACCCAAATACCTTTCCAGAATATTTAATAAAAATGTTTTTATCAATAATCGCACAAAATAAATACGTTTTTATTCTTTTTTTTGTGGAGTTTGTACACTTGTATCGTTTTTATTTTTTTAAAACCCCCTTATTTTCAGCACATTTTATTTTATTTTTCTAATTTTTGAAAGTGGTAACGATTTCAATGCGATAAAAATGTTTTTACTGATTTTTTCAGATTTTGCATATTGTGACAAAGTATGATCCTCAGTATGTGATACACTCACATAAATAAAAAGAAAGTAATTTTTTATTATACAAAAGACTACCGTAATTTTAAAATGCACCCCAAATGTTAGCCATATTCTGTCTAACATCCGGAGTGCACTTTATTGAGCACGATAGCCTTATCTTTGTCTTTTTTATTCAGTTATTCCTGCATCTGAATTGCATCATAACCGGTCTCACCGGTACGAATCTTCAATGCTGATTTTACTTCATAGCTGAAAATCTTTCCGTCTCCAAATTCTCCTGTAAATGCGGCTTTCTGAATGGCTTCAATTGTTTTTTTCTCCCATTCTTCTGAGGAAACAACAATCTCAAATTTAATCTTAGGCTGCATCTGTACATCTACTTCCATGCCCCGGACGATCTCTTTATATCCTCTTTGAATTCCGCATCCCATAACCTGAGATACTGTAATACCGTTAACTTCAATATCTGTCAATGCCTGTTTTACATCCTCAAATTTTTCTTCTCTTACAATTGCATCTATTTTAATCATCATAGTTTAAATCTCCTTTTTTACTGATCCATTCCGTTAAAGCTTGGGTAAGCTGTTTCACCATGTTGCGAAATATCAAGTCCCAACTGCTCTTCTCTTGTATCCACACGAAGTGGTGTGAAGATTTTTACAACAGCAACACAGATTAATGTTCCCACAACAGCAATCCCTATTGTAATAAGAATACCTAAAATCTGTGCCACAAACAAGTGATAATCACCAAACACAAGACCATCCCATCGTGCAACACTGTTAATGGATTTCTGTCCAAAGATTCCTGTGGCAATTCCTCCCCAGATACCACCAATCCCATGACAACCGAATGCATCCAGCGCATCATCTATCTTTAATTTTTTCTTTATAAATATCACCCCAAAATAGCAGATTGGACTGACAAGAGCTCCAATGATAAAGGAAGACCAGATCGGTACAAACCCTGCCCCCGGTGTAATTGCTACAAGTCCGATTACCAAACCTGTTGAGGCACCTACCAGTGTTGTCTTCTTTTCTTTTATATAATCAATTAACATCCATGTCAGAAGTGCAGATGCTGCTGATATTGCTGAAGTCATAAATGCGTGGGCTGCAAGTCCGTCTGCCTTTAATGAACTTCCGGCATTAAAACCGAACCATCCAAACCACAGCATTGCCGCACCGAGCACAACAAAAGGAATGTTATGAATTCTGTATGTGGTATGCTCATAACCTCTGCGTCTGCCCAGAATAATTGCCAGTGTTAATGCACTGATTCCTGAACTGATATGTACAACATCACCTCCGGCGAAATCCACAGAACCAAGTTCAGCCAGCAGTCCCCCCTGCCCCCAGACCATATGTGCCAATGGATAGTAAACTACGATTGACCAAAGGGCAATAAAAATAAATAATGCCTTGAACTTCATTCTTCCCACAAGCGAACCTGTAATTAATGCCGGTGTGATCATTGCAAACATCATCTGAAATGCACAGAATACTAAGTGTGGAATGCTGTCGGCGTAAGGTCCCGCTTCCATTCCAACTCCATTCAACCCAAACCAGCGAAAATCACCGATAATTCCTGCATGGTTTCCTCCAAAGGATAACGAATATCCAAAAAGCGTCCACATAACTACTGACAATCCCATGATTGCCACACAAGCCATCATTGTGTTAACAACATTTTTTCTCCTGACCAAACCGCCATAAAAGAAAGCGAGCCCCGGTGTCATAAAAAATACCAATGCTGCGCAGATAATCATAAAGGCAGTATCTCCTGTGTTAATAATTCCCATAATAATTCCTCCAGTCCTTAATTTTCGGAAATGCTGTTTTCAGATTTCCTTTTCATATTTTGCTTTGGGATTCTATCCCATCTCTCATTAAAAGTCTTTGCTAAATACTGATTTCCATATGAAAAGGGGAATGGATTTCGGTATTTGCAAATACATAAGAAAAGGACGTTCAAAACACCCATGTGTTCTGAACGTCCTTGTTCGATAAAAACTTTACCACTTTTTAATTCTATGTGCAAGTAGAAATTTTATTCTTAACATATCTTTAGCAATAAAATTTTTTCCACCGCTTCAACAACTTTATTCTCAAGTCATCTTAAAATGCTATCCCAGTAATACATCTGCCATTTCTTCCATCTGCATTACATTCTCTTCGCTCATTGCCGATTTTATTGTAATTACAGGTTGAACCAAAGTAATTTCCTTCATATCTTCCATCTGCCCTTTCATTGTTCTCGCCGCTGTTGGTCCCCATGACCCGTTTTCCATAATAGCAACGGTCCTTTTTTGATAATTTTTCATCTTAAGACGCTGCAAAAAATCCTCCATTGGCGGGAATACACCGGCATCATAGGATGCTGCCGCCAATACCAGACGGTCATATCGGAATGCATCCTCCACACATTCATGTAAATCTTCTGTTACAAGATCTGCAATTACTACTTTCTCTACACCCTTTTTCTCAAGAATCTCTTTTAACTTCATAGCAGCCTTTGCCGTGTTGCCATAGATAGATGCATAGGCAATAAATACGCCTTTATCCTCCGGCTCATATTTACTCCAGATATCATATTTTCCAATGTAATACTCCAGGTTTTCCGTAAGTACCGGCCCATGCAGTGAACAGATAATGTTGATATCCAGACCCGCTGCTTTTTTGAGAAGATTCTGTACCTGCATGCCATATTTCCCACAGATGTTAAAGTAATATCTTCTCGCCTCACAGGTCCAGTCCTCATCAGCATCCCGGGTACCAAATTTCCCAAATCCGTCGGCACTGAACAAAACTTTTTCTGACTGTTCATACGTTACCATTACTTCCGGCCAATGAACCATAGGAGCCATTATAAACTGTAATGTATGTTCCCCAAGTTCTAAAGTATCTCCTTCTTTTACAACCACTTTTCTATCTTCCAGTTCTATGTCAAAAAACTGGTTCATCATATTAAATGTCTGAACAGTTCCAACCAACTTAATGTCTGGAAATTTATTCACCAATTCCAAAATACTTCCGGAATGATCCGGCTCCATATGCTGAACAATTAAATAATCAACGGTTCTGTCTCCTAATGCTTCATTCAAATTGGCTAACCATTTCTCTGCCGCATTCAAATCAACTGTGTCCATAACTGCTACTTTATCGTCTAAAATAACATAGGAATTATATGCCATTCCTTTTTCCAGTTCATACTGGTTTTCAAATAATTTAATATCATAATCATTTACACCAATGTTTATTATTTTTTCCGTAACTTTTTCCATAGCTGCTCCTTTCAAATTTCTGCTATTCCCTTCAATTCGCATATAGTGTACCACAAGCTATGGGAAAGGTCTACAAAAGAAATTTTGTGTCAAAAAATACTGTCCACAAGAATTTAAACACCGGAGAACAAAACTATCTCTGCTCTTTTTATTTCAGTTCCAGCAGATACCCTGTCTTTTTATTTTCTTTTTTTCCTATAAACAGATATGTATCTTCTCCCATGCCAAACACATCCGTTATAACATCCACATCAGCAAAATCCTTGTGTTCAAAATCCAATACTTTATTTTGTTTTACAAGGTATACTTTACAGGCGGCTTTTTCATCACCATGAAACAGGCATACTACATTTCGATTCCAGTATCCCCCACATTCTTTCCAACTGCTATCCGCAGGTATAAATGACGTTTTCTTTAAAAGCTCATCCCGAACCTTAAATCCCTCTTTGTCATAATCTACATATATCATAGTATTTCCGAAACTAATACCTTTAAACTCTTCTGACCATGTCAATTGTTTTTTTTCACAGTTATAAACTCCCGCTTTTTCTCCTGTTTCATCACATAACGAAATATGAATATTGTCCACAAAACCAATTTCATTATCCAACAAATATCCCGGAGCTCCCTCTATTTTTGTTTCTTCACCGGTAACTGTGTTTTTTACGAACCACTCCTCATCGGTTTTATCATATTCTCCTTTCCATTGGTCTGCAAGGAAATAATTTCTATTCGATCGAAACAAAATATATTTTCCATCGGGTGATATTTGTGCTTCAATAGCATAATGCAAATAATCTATTTTAGTCTTATCAGGAATTTTTAACTTTTCTGCCAGAATTTCTTCAAGCTGTGTTTCATCAACAGCAGGATTCAACTCTCCGGTTGTTAAATTCATATAATAGAGTTCGCTGATTTTTTGTGGAACCAGCCATAAAAGTACACAGTTATCTTTATTTACATAACCTGCTACATCCATTATGACACCAGTATAGTTGTAACCATGGATTTTCTGTCCCTGCTGTTCATAATCAAAAGAAAATTCATATGTTTTTCCTCCTGCCTCAATCTTTCCACCAGCATGCTTCCTCTCATTTTTTTTAATCCGCCCTTTTTCGACACAATAAGTTGTTTCTTTTTTTGTTCCCTCATTCACAATGATAAATCCATTTCTAATATCATCCCATTCTTTTGGGAGTTCCACTTTTGAAATTCTTATATTCTCTTTATCTACCCTTTTTCCTCTCTGAATCTGAGATTTTATCCAATCCCTGAAATTATCCGATACAGTCGCCGCAACACTCAGAGACATAATACAGCAGATTACTGCACAGACTGCGATTCCAAGTTTTTTTACCCCCCTTTTTTTGTATTTTATATGTTTTTTTTCCTGATTTTGTGTTTGTTCCAAAGTTTCACAAATCCACGTTTCCGGTGTATGTACTTCGTTTATGTTCTTAAAATTAATCATTTATTTTCCACCTTTCCGCCAATTTCTTCCGTCCTCTCTGCAACCGGGACTTTACCGTATTCACGCTCATCCGTAACATATCTGCAATTTCTCTGGTACTGAATTCTTCACAATAATACAGATAAATTATTTGCCGATATTTTTCAGACAGGTTCTGCAATGCTTCAATCAGTATCTGGCACTCACTGCTATAACCAATGTCTTTTTGACCGCAGATTTGTTCTGACGAAATTTCTTTATACCCTAATTCCACCTTTCTCTTCCACGATGTCTTATGAAAATCCTTACACTCATTAATTGCCACTCGGATTAACCACGCTTTCAAATAGTTTTCATTTGAAAATTCTTTATCCGTAAGATATAACTTTAAAAACACATTTTGAAATATATCCTTTGCATCCTCTCTATTTCCTGTATTAATAACGCATATCCGTGTGATATAATCCGCATATTTGCGCAAAACAGTTTCATAGTCCATTCCTGCATACTTTTTCATATCATTCATTATTTCCCTCCTGAAGGTAATTGAATTTATCCTTAGAACATGTTCTATAATATAAACGATTTCTATGAGAATTTAGGTGCATACATTTGAAAAAAGCAGGCATAATTTCACACGCCTGCTTTTTCCTTCATTTACTATGCTTTTATTTACTCTATCACTGCTGTAGATATAGAATTCGGTTGGAACGTAATCTTCGCACATTCCTCATTTATTCTAAGGTAAGCTGTCACTTCTTTTTCCGTACGGTTAAGAATTACAACTGCTATATTATCCTTATTCTGGAATGCTGTCACTTCCAAATCATCTGTATATCTTGTGACCCCGATTCGAACAGCTCCGTTTTCTATAAAATGGCTAAAGTGCCATAAATGTCCACATATATTACTTTCCGTTAATTTTTTATGCTGTGTGTCAAATAAGTATGGTGCATCACAGAAATTTTTCACATGATTTGGTCCTCCAATTTCATCTAACACAATATTCCAGTCCAGAAATGTATTCATTCCATTGTTTAAATTCCCTATCATATCATGGGCATATTTCTGCGCATTTTTCAGATAATCATCCGCCTTAAACTTGCTGTATTCTATGCACGCCTCTGACAGTAGTAATTTCTTGTCCGGATACTTTTCTTTAATCATCTGTAATGCTTCAAAATGATCTCCACTATACCAATGAAAAGCCACTCCGGCAATCATGTCTGTCGTCTCTTCATCAATAATCGTCTCCGCCCATTCAAAAGCCCGCTCTTTATTATGATCCCATATATAAATTTCTATATCGCTCAGTTTGTGTGCCACAAGAGCAGGCCACATATAATCCCTCAAAAAAGCTTTCTGCTCTTTGGCGGTATATACACAGGAATCCCACGGTTGAACTGCTTTTGGCTCATTTTGCATTGTGAGTTTTGTAACCTTATAACCTCTGCTTCTATATTCTTCAATATATCTGCATATGTAATTTGCCCATCTTTCCCTATATTCATCCTTTAACTTTCCACCGTGATTTCGTTCCCCGTTTGTTTTCATATAAACAGGCGGGCTCCATGGAGACAACATGATATCCAGTTTATTTCCATACTCTTTTTCTGCAGCATCCAGCAGGGGAATAATATATTTCTCCACCCTGTCAAAGGAAAATTTTTCGAATGTTTCATCCGACTCGTCAGAATCCGCTTCATAATGTTCCAAAGAAAAATCGCAGCTGTCAATCGGAATACGCACAAGACGGTACTTCATATTATTGCTTCCAAAATACTGCCTGATCATCTCTGCTTTCTGCTCTTCATCCATCAGAGAATATATATATGCCGCTGAATCTGTCAGTGCACCGCCAAATCCTTCCACCGTCTGATACTTTACCTGTGGATACAGATTGATTAAATAATTTTCCCTCTCCTCATCATGAACAAATTGAATATCCCGCACCTCTGTTTTCTTTACATTATTTTTATATGTAGTTGTAGTAAATTTTAAATTCATATTCCCTCCATTAACATTTCATAGACCTATATTCTTTTGGCGACATTCCTTTTAATTTTTTAAAAACTTTTGAGAAATATTTTTCATCCCGGAATCCCACTTTATATGCCACTTCATAGGTCTTCAGATAATTCTGTTCCAGATAACCGCATGCTCTTTCAATTCTAATCATATTTAAATAATCTACAAATCCACAATTAAGCGTCTGGGCAAATATTGTGGATAAATATCCATTAGAAATTCCTATTTTCTCCGCTACAGAAGATAAGGATATATTTTCCGCATAATGCTCATAAATATATTCCTGAGCTTCTTTTACAAAAGGATTCTTTGGAACTGACTCCTGCTGCATAGGTTCATTTTCTTCCTTGCCAATATGCTCGTCCGCCAGATTATTTAAACATTCTAATATATCTGTAGCCCTGATCGGCTTTAACAAATACTCTACCGCACCATATTTTAATGCCTGCTGCGCATATTTAAATTCATCATACCCACTTAAAATTATTATAATTGGATGCAGTCCTGCTTTTCCAATTTCCTGCATAACCTCAATTCCGGTTTTTAACGGCATCTGTACATCCAGCAAAATAATATCCGGCTGATACTTCAAGACAATATCTATGGCTTCCTGTCCGTTCTCTGCCTCATAAATTTTGTCAAATCTGTCGGTGTGTAATTTTATATATTTTGCCACTCCCCTGCGGATAGTATCTTCATCATCCGCTACTAATAGTTTTATTGACACAATCTTTCCTCCTTAAACGGAATTATCAATATTACTTTTGTTCCTTTGCCAACATTACTCTGTATTTCCAGCTTGAAATCACCATTATACTTGAGTTCCAATCTCTCTTTAACATTCTTAATTGCATATCTGCCAATTCTCTGATTTGCGTATTGTTCCATTTCTTCTTCCCATATTGCATCAATCTGATCCTGTCTCATTCCGATTCCCGTATCGCTGATTTCAAATCTTATGTGTTGTCCTTCTCTCTTTCCGATTACCTGCAATTTACACGGAGTGCTCACATTTTCAAATCCATGTACAATTGCGTTTTCTACAAAAGGCTGCAAAATCAGTTTAGGCATCTTTACTCTTAAAATACTTTCATCTACATCAATTTCATAACTGAGCCTTTTTGAAAATCTCATTTTTTGAATCTGTAGATATCTGGAAATAAGTTCTATTTCCTGTCCAACGGTTATTTCTTTATTTCCTCTGTTCAACACCAGTTTAAAGAGTTCTGATAAGGCGAGAATGCTTTCTGCAATCTCTTCATTGTCCTCTGCCGTAGCCTGCCAATAAAGGGAATCTAATGTATTATACAAAAAATGAGGATTAATCTGCGCCTGCAGTGCGGTCAGTTCACTTTCACGTTCTTTTAATGTAATAACATAATTTTGGTCAATTAATGTCTTTATGTCTCCCACCATTTTATTAAAGCATCTGGCAACTTCTCCAACTTCATCATTTGTTGTCACCTCTACCTGCTGTTCAAAATCACCTTTCGAAAATTTACGAATCGCCTCACTTACCCGTCGCAAAGGTTTTGTGACAATATTGGAAATTATTAACAGCAGCGGAAGCATACCTGCCATTATGCTTACCAATAATGTAATGGGAATGTATGCAATATCCAGTATCTGCATCTGTAAGCCGTACTTAGGCACAACCTTACATATAATACTTGAATTCAGTTCCGCCTGATTGCATATAATTTCATAATCCTTATATGTAAAATGTACTTTCCTTTTAGTGTAATGCTGCTTTACAAACCCTTCGCTTTTCAAGTATTCTTCGACATCGGAATCCAGTGTTCCTGCCCTGCATAATTCTCCGCCGTTTTTATCCAGAATGATAGCACTCTCTTTATCTCCTTTTATAACATTTTGACAAAGGTCTGTAAATTGTTCCTGACCTGCCCCGATTACTATATACCCCAGTATCTTTTTCTGCCTTAAATCAGTTATCCTGCGGTATAATACAACTTTGTTGTAACGATTGGTGAGATATGTGTCTCCG
>JAUUNJ010000025.1 GCA_030844625.1 Roseburia sp.
GCTATAATCATGTGGTCAGAATGGTTTTAGTGTAACTTTTATGAAGAGTTCACATATATATACTTTTAGATATTGCAAAAGAAGAGGATATAGAGTTTATGAGAGCGTATTCAAATATGAGTGATTATTTAAAATTCATTTTCAATCCAGAATCGTTTGATTATAGAAATATTAAGATTTCTGATTTTATATGGTGTATTTTTTTAAATAACGATCATTATAGAGAAAGAATACTGGAGCATAAGAGCGAATTTTGGAATAAAGAAGAAGAGAAAAGAATTGAATTAGGATTTGGTTCTTCGTTTGAAAATCGTGTAGCATATAAGTATTTATTTGACTAAAATATTTTTTGCCAGGTTTCAATATCATCAATCTAATGTCGACTTAAGCAAGAGGTTATAGTATTGATATTCGAATTTGGAGAATAGATAAAAGGTAAATATTAATAGACGATAAAGTGGGTGATCGAATGAATGATTTTACAATTCTTCATTTATCAGATTTGCATATCAATCAGAAGGGTGAACGATTATCAATTTTAATGGAAAACTTGCTGATTGATATTAAGCAGGAAATGAAATTGGTAGACAACATTATTGTTGTTGTAACGGGAGATATAGTACACAAGGGGAATTACAATTATAAGGAAAATGCAATTGCCTTTTTTAAGGAGTTAAAAAAAGTTCTCAAAGAAAAAGTTAAGGATATTTATATTGTACCGGGTAATCACGATAAAGTCAGGAATTCTATTGATTCCAAAATAATCCAGGAATATAAACTTGAAGATGACGTGGCTGATAAATTTTACAAAGACTACTGGAAATACATAATGGTCAGTTTTGCAGATTATCAGGATATGGTCAAGAAGATATATGAGATTTTTGTGGATAAAACAAAAGTTAAGAAAAAAGTAAAAGCGAATACATATGGGGTTTTTGTTACGGAAATTAATGACAAAAGAATATGTTTTATGGCGTTTAATACGGCATGGAGTTGTCTGGGTGATACTGATGAGCGGAATTTGAAGTTTGGGAAATTTCAGTTAGATGAAATCAAAGAAGAATATAAGGAAAATATGGGAAAGTTAGGATATGATTTGGTGATAGCAATGGCACATCATCCGTTGAACTGGCTGACAGGGGAAGAAGAAACCTTACTGCAGACCAATATTTTATCGAATTTTTCATTGAACTGTAATATTTATATCAGCGGACATATACATAACAGAGATATTATTAACTGGCAGAGCACAAGACATTCTTTGACTACACTTGTATCTGGAATTGGCTGGCCGGATGAAGAAGAGGATATGCAGCATCCATATGCTCATACATATTCAAGCTATACATTTAATCTGGACATTAATTCTATTGATGTATATGTAAGAAGCAGTGATGATAACAGTTCATTTGAAACGGATTTTAGAATATACACAAAGAAATGGGATAAGGCTAATAATAAAATTGTTATGCCGATAGACAGTAATAAAACACAGGCATATTTTAATTTAGGAGCAGTAAAAGGACGATCGCCAAAATCTTATTATATAACTGAGAAAGCATTGTCGTTGATTCAGATATATACACCAATGGTAGGGAAATTTAGGAAACAGATGTATGTATCACTAAATAGGGTCAAGAAAGATATTTTGGATCAGATTATAGGATACATGTGGTATGAACAGGAAAAGTTAGACAATGAAAAAGATCCTGATCGAATCAATATGTATGAAGAAAACATAAAAAAAATTGAGGACAATTGGGAAATGTTGGACGAATGTTTTTTTAGAGGAATGGATTTAAATGAGGATGCACGAAATTTTTTAGAAGAACATTCAGAAATTATAGATAAGTGTTTGTTTTCATATATGCAGAATATATGCTCCAGTTTGAGTAAGCTTTTAGAGGAAAATTTAAAGAAAATAGAGATGCTTTCATCAGAAAAAAAGGGTGAAGAGCCATTAGTGCATACTGCAAGGGTTCATTTTAGAGGATATAACATTGAAACAGATGAGTATGAATCACTATGTTTAGGAGATTCTTTAACATGGTCGAGTTACCAAATGAGAAATCAAAACTGGGGAGAATTGTTAGAAGAAGCGTATAAGGCAAAACATTCGTTGGTTGCATCTGTTAATCAGACATATTGTTGTAAGAGCTATAATATTAATGATCAAAAGAAAGAAAATACCTACAAATGGATAGACTTTATGACCTATATACCTGATTTTATAGGAAATGATTATGTGTTATATGATGTACAAACGGATAAAATTATAAAGCAGCGTCCGTGGATTACTTTTGGCATTACTGTATATGCTAAAAAGAATAGTAATATGCTTTACATTCTTGATTATTTAGAAATAGGTCAGATTATAACAGATTGTTTTAAAGAATTTAAAACGTATATGCCAATAAATATGGAAAGATTTGTAAAGGGAAGATTACAACAAAAATGGGAGTGATGCAAATGTCGAATAGGAAATGGATGCCAGTATTACCAGAGAAAGTGTCAAAAGATATAGATGACCAGGCAACTGTGTGGGTAAATACAAATAGGTTATATGAAAAACTGGCATTGGCTATAAGGAGCATTCCTGATGAAAATAAACGGGTGCAGGTTATTAAAGTTCAGCAGAATGCCCTGGCAAAGATGAAAACAGAAAGCGAAATGTTTGTTCCAATGACAGTTGGAGAGGTCAAGATTAGTTTTGGATCGAATATTGATAAAATGCCGTATAATACGTTTCGAGTGGAAGTAGGAGCAGAAGATAATGATGCGGCAAAATGGAAAAACAGAAGACAAAAGTTACCCAGAAAAAGTTTGGAGCGAAAGCAACAAGAACCGCTACTACATGTAAAAGGTGCTAAAGTGACACAGGGATAAAAAACTTGTCAAGGAGGATGCGAGCACGTGAAAATTATAGCAATCCAATAAATTAGCGTGAATAGCCACAAAAGCGAAACCATCCAGAACAGTCATGCGGAGAAATCTTTTTGAAAGCAGCACGAACAGCATCCGGCAGCTTCTCCAACAAACGGACTTTTGCCTTTCTCAGAAAAGCCTTGAGTTTAGACCACATCTTCTCAATAGGATTCAAATCAGGGCTGTACGGTGGCAGATAGAGGTATTGAACGCCAGCCTGCTCCAATAAATCCTTTACTGCCTGTGTATGGTGAGAACGCATATTGTCCATCACAACGATCGAGTCGGGAGAAAGTGTCGGAATAAGAATGTTTCTCAGATAATCAACAAATCTTTCTGAAGTTGTTCCTCCTGAATATGTTATAATCTCTCGGAATCTTTAGCCCTTGATTTATAAGAGTCTCAGATTCCATTTTTATTAAAATCCCCCACTTTTTTGTCAAAACACTTGACAACTTCATCGAAAAATGGTAAGCGTCAAATAAGAAGGTGTATCGAAATCTCTGGATATTGCCTGTAAACTATTGATTAGAGTTTTGGAAGTTGACTCTAAAAACTCTAAATCTAATCCAAGGAGCAGGCTTATGGATCTTTCTTCTTTGACCCCAGACAAACAGGTGAAACTTCAATACTGGCTGGATGTGATACGGCAATGCAGGGCTTCTGGATGTTAGCGTCGGGCGAAATTAGCCATTTAGGGTCGGGCAGAAATGACCAATTTCAGTCAGATTAAAACAACCAATGAGTATTATGATTATTCCGGGGATCTCTGGTTCTTCCGCAATTATCCGTAAATAGAATTGAAACAAAAGTGCTAAAATGATAAAATTATCTTAGAAATTTTGTCATTATGGAAGGCGCTGAAACAAATGAAAGATGCTCTTGATCTACAAAAATTTTACCCTGAGGAAATAAGCGTCACAGAAGTAATTCAAAACGAAAAAGAAATTTATATCCATGTTTCTGTGCAATCAAAAAACTGTACATGTCCCAAGTGTGGAGTGATTTCAGAACATAAACATGGTACTTATAAAAGAAAACTTCAAGACCTTCCGATTTTGGGTAGAACAACGTATTTAATCGTAAATGCTTACGAGTATCAATGCGACAATTCTTCCTGTGATGTTACGACTTTTGTTGAGAATGTGGATGGATTTTTGAATTATTACAGCCGTATGACAGAGCGTTGTGAAGATTTTATATGCACTTTGGCATTGGAAACAAGCTGTGAAGGTAGTGCTCGTATCTGTCGTTCTATGAATCTGAAAACCAGTGGTGACAGCATTATCCGATTGTTAACCAAACGGTATGTAACACAACCGGAAGTCCCATGTGGAAGCATCATTGGAGTGGATGATTTTGCATTTAAGAAACGGCATACTTATGGGACAATTATTGTAGATGAAACAACACATAAACCAGTGGCAATTTTAGATGGACGTGATGGTAAAACATTAAAAGAATGGTTAAGTAAAAATAAACATGTAAAAACGATAACACGAGACCGGGCAAGTGCTTATTCGGCTGCCATAAAGGAAATATTGCCCGATGCTATGCAGATTGCTGACAGATTTCATCTTCATCAAAATTTATTAGAGGCCATAAGAAATACTATCAATTCTGTATTGCCCAATGATATCAGAATCCCAACTGATTCTAATATCATTGCAGAACGATCGGTTGAAAACAATAGTAAAAAAAATGCCATGCAGTGTGGATAACCTTGGCAAATATAATCAAAAAAAGGTACAACTGTACACTACGATAAAAGAATATAACTCTGCCGGATACAGTAAACGCCAAATTTCTAAAGTATTACATTGCAGCAGAAACACCGTGACAAAATATCTCAGTGGAGAATATGAAGCACTTTGTAAAAAAGATTTTCGTAGCGGAATGGATCAGTTTTATGATTATATTATCAGAGCTTTAACTTCTGGCGTCAGTCGAAAAGATGTATATCGCAATGTTATAGAAAAAGGATATAAAGGCGGCAAATCTGCTGCTTATGACTATATGAATAAAATCATAGAACGATTCCAAATTGATGTTTCAATTTACAAAAGTTCTTCACCTGAAATAATTCAAAATAAAAAGGCATCACAAAAATATGACCACCTTTCACGAAACGGTATATTCCGTTATCTTTGGATGGGAGTGGAACTCAATGCAAATCATGAGGCATATATTTTACAGAAATATCCTAAACTCAGAGAATTGATGCGTTGTGTTCGAGAATTCCGTGAAATATATGAAAAGAAAAGTATGCCTCTATTGTATTTGTTTATAGAACGGTACAAAAACTCTGATTTAAAAGAAATATTCCGATTTGCAAATGGATTAGAAAAGGATCTAGAAGCTGTGGAGAATTCTGTTGCCTGTGAACTTTCAAATGGTTTTGTTGAAGGAACAAATAGTAAATTAAAAATGGTAAAACGTACTATGTATGGAAGATGCAGCAAAGCACTTTTAGCAGCAAAACTAATGTATGTGAAGGCCAAACGATACGGATAATTGCGGAAGAACCTCGCCACACCGGACTGGCGGCTCTGCCGTACCGTAATATTCAGATTATGCAAAACAGTTCAATTATCCGAATTATTTTTATTCGGTTGCTAACTTTTACTTATTTCCAACGAGAATTGCAGTTCCCTGTTTCGTAATGATGGGGGGGTTGCGATTAATAAGAAAACAAACGTAGATGAACAAACGTATATTAAATCAAGATTAAATAAAATTGCAAAGCCGACAAGTTTATTCGCTTTAATTTACGCTTGCTATGATGTAGTAGTTAATGCTATTAAATCATCAAGTTTTGATATTCAAATGCTTGAAGCAATTCCGAAAATAATAATAGCAAAACCATATCATCATTTATGGTATGCTTATATGATAATCTGTATGTACTTGGTAGTCCCCAATTTGATTTCTCTTTTAAATCAAATTGGCAGACATAAATTTCAATATTTTTCATTAATGTTAATGCTACTTGGTATGGTAATGGATTATACTTGCCAATTAAGCTGGCCAGTGATGTTTATTAAATACTTAGGTTACTTTTGTATGGGTTGGACAATCAAGAATCTTGTTGACACTGATTCTAAAATGAGAAAAAAGCATTTTCTTGAGTGTGGACTGCTGATTCTTTTTTTTCTATTTATAGAATATGAGATAAGAGATGCGTATGCATTAGAAGATGTATCATATTTTGGCGGAAACTTTGACATACTTGTTATCTTGAGTAGCATGTTAATTTATGCATATTTTTGCAAGAGCGAAGTTAAAATAAAAAAGTTTTTACCGTTTTTGAAAAAGATATCACAAGCATCTTTTTACATCTATTTGATACATTATGGTGTATTATTAGTTGTCGATAATATTCTGGATGCATTATTTAAAAATTATTCAATTATAAGAAATCCTATATGGTATATTCCACTTGCAACATTAATTATTTGGAGTATATCGTTTTTGGGGGCCAAGTTGATTATGGATTTCTCTGAGAGAGTAACCCTCAGAAGACATGTAAAAGATTAGGTGCACACCGGAGTCATACTTTAGTAGAAGGATAAAACAATAGCGAAAAAAGCCGTGTGAATAAACTCACACGGTAGTTGCTCAAAAGTTCACACACCTCTTTGTGGTGAGCAGCAGGCAACGATCCATTTTGGTCAGCTGAGATGTGAAGAATGAAACCTATGATATAAGAATATTGTTAGAAAAAGGTATGAAAAACTATGAATACAACATTACTTATCATGGCAGCCGGTATCGGCAGCCGCTTTGGAAAAGGAATCAAACAGTTGGAGCCGGTGGATGATGCTAACCATATCATCATGGACTACTCAATCCATGATGCGATTGAGGCCGGCTTCAATCATGTGGTATTTATCATCCGTAAGGATATTGAGAAGGAGTTCAAAGAAGCCATCGGTGATCGGATCGCCTCCATTTGTTCCGCTCATAATGTAACGGTAGACTATGCGTTCCAGGATATTAAAGATATCCCCGGCACTCTGCCGGAGGGGCGGACAAAGCCGTGGGGAACTGGACAGGCAGTGCTTGCAGCCAAGAAGGTCATCAAGACTCCGTTTATTGTGATCAATGCAGATGATTATTATGGCAAGGAAGGCTTCAAGGCGGTTCATGAGTATCTGGTGAATGGCGGAAAGTCCTGTATGGCAGGTTTTGTGGTGAAGAATACGCTGTCCGATAATGGTGGCGTGACCCGTGGTATCTGCAAGATGGATGAGGAAAACAACCTGACCGAGGTTGTGGAAACCAAGAATATTGTAAAGACTGTGAACGGTGCAGAAGTGGACGGCGTGAATGTTGATGTAAATTCTCTGGTTTCCATGAACATGTGGGGATTAACTCCAGAGTTCTTGGATGTTCTGGAGCAGGGCTTCAAAGAGTTTTTCGAGAAGGAAGTACCTGAAAATCCGCTGAAAGCAGAGTATCTGATCCCGATTTTCATCGGTGAGCTATTGGAACAGGGAAAGATGTCCGTGAAAGTCCTGAAGACAAACGACATATGGTATGGCATGACCTACCATGAGGACGTTGCAGCAGTAAAGGATAGCTTCAAGAAAATGTTAGAAAAAGGCGTGTACAAGGCTGATTTATTTGCAGACTTGTGATATACTAGAGCCACGGGAGATCGTGGCTTTCAGTATATGGAAAGTAGAATATTATACAAAAGGGGGAGAAGATATATGAAGAAAAAATTGCAAGTATTCGTATCTTCCACCTGGACAGATATGATTTTAGAAAGGCAAGCTGCAGTAGAAGCAATATTGGAAGCAGGTCATATCCCAGCTGGAATGGAATTATTTTCTGCTGACAATAAGAAACAGTTTGAAGTGATAAAAAAATGGATACGTGACAGCGATGTTTTTATATTAATCTTGGGTGGTCGATATGGAAGCAGGGAGAATGGAAGTGGGAAAAGTTATATACAAAGAGAATATGAGTACGCTAAGCGGATCGGGAAAAAACCAATTGCCATAATACTTAGCGATAAAGGAATTGCAAATAAAATTGCAAAGGGTGACTACGAAATCAGTGGTGCTGAATATTTACAAGACGATTATAAAATATTTAAGAGCAATATAAAAAGCAATAAAATGTGCAGCTTCTTCGATGATCTTTCTTCGTTGAAAAATTGTGTAATGAATGCCTTGAGGAACTGTGAAGAAAACTCTAACCTCTTAGGTTGGGTAAGAGCTTCGGATGCAATTGGTGATTTTACTTACCCATATGTATTAGAGAACCAAGAGTTTTGTATGGAATATATCAGTACTACGGTTATAAAATATACCAAAAAATTGTATATTCGAATGCTTGTAGACGGAATTCAGTATTATACGGACCGCTATTCATGGAACGCAGGTGGAACAATCACAAAATCTCTAAAAAATAAAAATCAGCTTATCGTAGATGAATTTCCTGACGGTGCATTTCAGGCTTATACAGTAAGGCTTGAGGAAGCATCTCAAAAAGAAAAAATATATATAATAGATGCAGAATTTTTTATTGATGGCTGCAATTACGTGGAACATCAGTATTTAGGATTAACAAATTCTTTTCCGGTGAGAAACTTAACACTTTGTGTTCGAGTGGCGAATAGTCTTAAATTATTAGAGTGCAAATATAATATGTATGGACATTCTGTTGATAGGGTTCCGAAAATTTCAAAGGTTATAAAACCAAAATCAGGAATAATTGAGCATACATTCAAAAACTTAGTAATAGGTGAAAGATATAATTTAGAGTGGAGGGTTGTTAAGAAGTAATTTAAATGCCTTTGAGTAATATTAAGGGCTATTGGTACCAGACCTCTGGTACTAAACTGAAAACGCAAAATGAACAAAATATGACCCAAAAGTCGAATGCTTTCAAATTAGCATCTGCATTCGACAAAATAAAGCCGTGTGGTTATCCCACACGGTAGCTGCTCTTATAATCACACACCGCTACGAGGTGAGCAGCAGGCAACGATCTATTATGATTGGCTGAGATGTGAAGAAGAAATTATGGGGAAGAGAAAAAAGGCGGATTTTCAAGCGTAGAGGTATGGAAAAGCTTCCTCTGAAGACTGTTCCTGTGGGCAAGAATGTAAAAACGAGGCGAGGAGGAAAAGAAAATAATGTATGATCTGTCATCAAAGTTCAATACTTTTTATACATCATATGTTGTTTTGTCACAGGATGAACAGAATAACTTACATAACAAAAAGGATCTTAATGTTCAGCGCCTCAAGGATGGTTTAAAAGAATATAACATCGAAAATAATACATCATATACTATTGCCGAGACTTGCGTACAGGGGAGCGTGGCAATGTCAACTGTTGTTCAGAATGAGGATGGGGATTATGACATTGATGTTGCTGTGGTCTTTGACAAAAGTGTGTTGGGAGATAAGGGAGCACAAGCCACAAGAAATTTAGTGGCAAATGCACTAAAACGAAAAACAAAACAATTTAACGCTGAGCCAGAAGTAAAAACAAGCTGTGTTAGAATTAAATACGCAGATGGATATCATATTGATTTTGCCGTTTACAGACGGCATTATGATTCTGAAAATGAGTGCTGGATTTATGAACACGCAGGTTCGGATTGGTCTGAGAGAGAACTCAAGGGGTTAACCGATTGGTTTAAGTCACAAAATGATGATTCAAATGGTAAGTTGAGGAAGATAATTCGGCTATCAAAAATGTTTTGCAGATCGAGAAAATCGTGGAAAAATATGCCGAGTGGATTGCTTCAAACAGTACTATGCGATGAAAAATTACAGCAATCATACGAACGGACAGACGAACTGTTTTATTATACGATGCAAGAAATTATAAATCGCCTTGAAACAAGTACATCGGTTACAGCACCTGTAGATGACGGGCGTAATTTGACACCAAGAAATATCGATCATCAAAGAATGACAAACTGGAAAAACCGCCTAAAAAGCAAACTGGAGGATTTGGAAGTCTTATTTAGTGAGGAATGCACAAAGGATGATGCAATTCAAGCATGGTATGGCTTCTTTAACCATGATTACTGGGGCGAGCAGGTGACGGTAGCAGAAAGCTACGCCGTCGCTTCTGTGTCTAAATCTGTAAGTAGTTTTTTCGATGGAGAACAGTATATCGAAGAAATGTATCCGATGCGATTGGCGTATCAATGTGATGTATCTTGCAAGGTTTCGGGTGATGGATGGAGACCAAAGCCGATAAGGGAGTTCCTATCGATGTGGCAACATTATTTGCCACATAATTTTGAAATTCGATGTGAAATGGAGTATACCGATTGTCCATGGCCGTATAAAATACTTTGGAAGGTTAAAAACGTAGGGCCTGAAGCGGAAAGAAAAAATCAAATCAGAGGCCAAATTGAGGAGCGCGGACGCACTATAGTGGAACATACTTCTTTCTTTGGCAATCACTATATTGAATGCTATATTGTAAAAGATGGCTCGTGTATGGCAAGAAAAAGGATTGAGATTCCAATAGCCAGGAGGTGATTTTGTGAAGATTCTCAAAGTAGTTGTACTTGGAGGATTATCGTTAATCTTGGCAGGAGTAATAATATTGTTTGAACGCAATAATTGGCCTGCCGGAAGTAGTTTGTCTGGAATAGCAGTTGGTTTTTCGTTGCCTGCTTTTTGGAAATCTCTACAAGATCTCACAGACACCACAAATTGGAAAACCTCTCAGAGAAAGTTGAAACGCGGGGACTTTATTAAAAATGATACGCTCGTCCGCATTTCATTTGCCTATCTTTATAGAATTAAAGTTGGCAACAAGTATTTACTGGTGAAAAACGAACGAGGTACGGAAAAGTATCAGCCAGTCGGAGGCGTATACAAGCTTGCGGGAAATGAGAAAATTGAGCTAAAGAACCGTTATCAAGTTAAGGATGATGACAAGATTTCAATTGACGAGTCGTCACGAGATGATTATCGTCTCAGAATTGAAAATAAGTATTTGCGAAAATTTATGAAACGGTTTGATCGTGGAGCAAATCGTGAGCGTATTGATAATCTGAGTCGAGAATTCAAAGAAGAACTGATTGACAAAAATATTGTGAATTGGAACCGTATATTGTATCGCTATTGTGGTAGACATATAACAGAACTTCATTGGGGAGAACATTTTCAATGTTATGAACTTCTCCTTGCTGATATCATAGAATTGCTTCCGACACCAGAGCAAGAAAACGATTTGAGAAATTTGATGGGACAGCCTTCGGAAAGCTATCGCTTTGCAACAGCGGAAGAAATAATTTCTTTGGGTATTGATACTAATAGTGGGAACTTAAGAGAAACAATCGCTGATCATGCTACAAAGATTATACAAGAAAACGAAGGAAAGCTGATTAAAAATAAAAGCGTTGGGAAAATATACAGCGTCACCGTCTAGCCGATTTACAAGTATCTAAAGTGACTGGGAAAGGAGCAACTTATGGACCAAGAGTTATCGAAAGATGCCGACCAATCAGAAAGCACTTGTGATCCTTATCAGCCAATCCGGTGAAACCGCCGATACGCTGGTGGCTCTCCGTCTTGCAAAAGAAGAAGGCATTATGACACTGGCCTTTGTCAATGTGGTCGGAAGCAGCATTGCCCGTGAAGCGGGCAAGGTGTTCTACACGCTTGCCGGTCCGGAAATCTCTGTTGCTACAACAAAGGCATACAGCGCACAGTTGGCAGCAATGTACTGTCTGACCGTTCAGTTTGCAAAGGTCAGAGAAAAAATCACCGAAGAACAGTACAGCTATTATATCTCCGAGCTGCTGACCATCCCGGAAAAGATGCAGAAAACAGCTACATCCACTCCGAGGCCTACGCTGCGGGTGAGCTGAAGCATGGTACCATCAGCCTGATTGAGCAGGGAACATTGGTCATCGGCGTTCTTACCCAGAGTGAGCTGTACGAAAAAACCATCAGCAACATGCTGGAATGCAAGAGCCGTGGTGCATACCTGATGGGCCTGACTACTTACGGAAAGTATGAGACGGAAGATCAGGTGAACTTCACAGTCTATGTGCCGAAGGTGGACGAGCATTTTGTCGGCAGTCTGGCTGTGATCTCGCTGCAGCTGTTGGGCTACTATGTATCTGTTGCAAAAGGTCTGGACGTAGACAAGCCGAGAAATCTGGCGAAGAGCGTTACTGTAGAGTAATAGAATTGAGGAAGCTCGGACAGAGCCGGGATTTTGACACCCGGAGAAGAAGTCCATGAGAAACGAATGCCGTGTGGACAAACGAAACCTCAGGGGGTGGTGGTTCCTATAACAAGGAGCCGCCACTCTTTTTTTGTGTGGAAAACGAAGATGTCTTGATATTTTTGAAAATCACGGGTATAATAATAACGGAACAGAAAATATAAAACACGAAAATGTGAATGGAGGGCAGTATGGAAACATTATATGAGTATCTTTTAGAAAACTACAAACCGAATGAGCCGATTTTCCTTGCTGAGCTTCAAATTGAAGGTATGAGCCGCGCCAACCTTCGACAACAGATAAAAAAACTCACGGATGCTGGAAAGGTAAAGCGGTTTGATAATGGAGTTTACTTCTTGCCGAAAAAAACGATTTTCAAATCAGGGTCACAGCTTCCACCAGAAAAAGTGTTGGAATGTAAATATCTAAGAGATAAGGATAAGCGATGCGGCTATGTGAGTGGTTTGATGTTCTTTAACCAGATGGGGCTGACTACGCAGGTTCCGATGTTATATGAAGTTGTATCAAATAAGGCTACGAATGAATACAGGGAAACATCTCTGGCAAAGTCGCGGGTGATCGTTCGTAAGCCGAAAGTGCCAGTGACAGAATCCAATTATAAGGTACTACAATTTCTTGATTTGCTGAAAGATGTAGATGTGTACTCCGAAGTTACGGGAAAGCCTTTGCAGGAACGGTTGTACCAATATATGAGTGATGCAAGTTTGAGCCTTTCGGAAATGGAACCGTATTTTTCTTATTACCCGGATAAGTTGTACAAAAATTTGGTAGAAACGAGGGTGATTTATAATGGCATACTTGCACAGTGATAGAGAACAATTCCGGGATGCGATTGACTTGGCCTATGAGCAGACTGGTGTTATGGTACAGGCAATCGAAAAAGATTATTATGTTACGATGTTGCTGCGGCTTTTGGCGCAGAAGATGCCGTATATCGTTTTTAAGGGTGGCACATCACTGAGCAAGTGTCATAAAGTGATTCGCCGCTTTTCGGAAGATATTGATATTACGATTGATACGTTGCTGTCACAAGGGCAAAAGAAAAAGATAAAGCAGGCAATCGTGGAGTCGGCAGAAGAACTTGGAATGACGATTGAGAATCTGGACGAAACCAGAAGCCGCCGTGACTATAATCGTTATGTGATCGCATACGATTCAGTCATTCCAATGGCAAGTGATGCGCTGAAAGCGGCGGTTTTGTTGGAGACGTCTTATACGGCAGTATCCTTTCCGACTGTTTTATTGCCTGTCCATAGCTACATTGGTGACATGATGGAGCAGGAAGCCCCAGATGTGATTGAAGAATATAATCTAAATCCGTTTGAAATGAAAGTGCAGGGAATTGATCGAACACTGGCGGACAAGGTTTTTGCAGTTTGCGATTATTACTTGCAGGGAAAAGTTGCAAAGCATTCTCGCCACCTCTATGATATTTATAAGTTGCTGCCGCTTGTTCCACAGGATGAGAATTTTAAAGAATTGGTAAAAGAAGTACGAGCAGTTCGCGAACAATCGGTCATTTGTCCATCTGCATTGCCGGAAGCTGATGTTCCGGAATTACTTGAAAAAATCATAAAGGAAAAAGCATATAAGCAGGATTATGATAGTCTGACAACGCAGCTATTGGAAGAAACCGTGCCGTATGATACTGTGATAGCTACATTGAAGAAGGTTGCAGAAAGCGGCCTTTTTGAAAACAACTAAAAAATTGAGAAGCCATCCACAGGACTTTCAGAGAGAAGTCTTGTGGATGGCTCTTTTCTTGTAGCTTCTTAGTAAGCGATTAAATCTTGGGTAGCTTTACTGTCTACGTTTTTAAACTCATAATGATAGTAAATGAAAAGCCTAATCCCCCAGCTATGCTGGGGAGAATGGAGTAGGCGGAAGCGGTGAGGATAACAAAATAAAGCCTCCTGTGATATGATGAGAATGGTGTCGCAAGCCAAACTCAAAATCAAAGGAGGCGGTCCAAATGGACAATAAAAGTCTATCACATACTCGCTGGAAATGCCAGTATCATATCGTATTCATTCCTAAATATAGGAAGAAAGTATTGTATGGAAAGGTACGAGAAGATGTGAGAGAAATAATATCAACTCTATGCAAATATAAAAGTGTAGAAATAATTGCGGGAGCCGTATGTATCGATCGTGTGCATTTAAGCGTAGCAATTCAACCGAAATTTAGTGATTATTCTGGAGCTCGCCACACCGGACTAGCGGCTCCGCCGCACCGTAATATTCAAAAGCGTTCTTTGAGAAAGAAGTCCCGGGCAATCCTTTGAAAGCGGAGTATCTGATTCCTATCTTTATCGGTGAACTGCTGGAGCAGGGAAAGATGTCTGTGAAGGTTCTGAGGACTAACGACACCTGGTACGGAATGACCTATCATGAGGACGTTGCAGCAGTAAAGGACAGTTTCAAGAAGATGCTGGAGAACGGCGTGTATAAGGCCGACCTGTTCAGTGATCTGTAAACGACGATGAAAGAATCGATTGGTTTACTCGGAAAGATTTTTACGAACATCCTGACGGCCATCTATGAGCCGTTTGGATTTTCACTCCTGTTGTCCTTCTTGGCTATGTTTTTCTACCTGTATGCTTATGAGCCAATACATGATGGTGAAGGTTGGAAAAGTGCCATAGTAACATGGTATCAGAAATTCAAGGGGAGCGTGTCCTTTCGGAAGCTGTTCCTATTGGCGTTTGTTATCTCGATGATTCTGTTTAGAACCCTGTTAAACCGTAATCTGTGGATGAACCCGTTGTCCAATGTTATGGGCGGATGGGGTATTTGGGAGACCGTGAACGGCGAGTAGAAACTGACTACCGAGTGCATCGAAAATGTAATCATGATGGTGCCGTTTTCAGCAATAGTGATGTGGACGTTCGGAGAGAAGATTGGAAACGGCTGGAAGAAAATACTGTGGTATAGTGGAAAGATGGCATTTATCTTTTCGATAAGCATTGAGATGCTGCAATTATTGCTCCGCTTGGGTACGTTCCAGCTATCGGACATCTTCTACAACACGGTTGGCGGATTGATTGGCGGAGTGTGCTACTTTGGAGTAATGAAGGCAAGAAAGCGCCTGTAAAACCGGGCGCAACTGTGGTATACTGGAAGCAGTAAGCTCCCTACGCTGTTCTGATAATCACACACCTCTTCGCGGTGAGCAGCAGGCAACAATCTATGATTGGCTGAGATGTGATGAATTGATTTTATGTGGGGATTAAAAAATGGGAAGAAAAGAAGAAAAACAATTTCCGTTAACCAGTAAAGATAACTGTGCGATATATCTAAATCGAATAATCTCCTCATGCGAGCTTTGCATGTACAGGCTTAAAAAATACAATATAGAAGGAAAGAATTTACTTATAGAATATACAGGAAAAAGTCTTGTACCCCATGAAGTATATGGTGAAATGTTGGATAAGACATCCAATGTGGTGGATTATCTATTGAATCTGCTAGGAGATGCTCAAACGAGTTCAATATCATATTTTAAGTTCCGTAGTTATATATCAAAACATCCAATTGCCGATGTGATGTTGAATTCTTTGGAGGATGAAACGCAGGAACTCTTAAAGGAATTTAATAAAATGCGAAATTGGCAGAATCATATTCCAGAGTCGTTGCTGGTTGCAGAAATGGAACAAGTTGAAGCAGAAAAAATGGTGTTTCCAATGGATCCAGTAGACATAATAATATATAAAAATGTGACATATGAGTACTTTAAGAATATGATAGAAATCAATCTCTCTTTTTATGATTCTGCTCGCAAAATAATTCAGGCAGCTAAAAGAGACTATAAAAGTG
>JAUUNJ010000026.1 GCA_030844625.1 Roseburia sp.
GCATTTTATGCATATATGTTGTATAGTATCAACTGTTGACAAGAACCTTTGTGGGTTTGTACATATTGATATAGAAAAAACACGCTGTAGGCTGTTTCAATTTTAATTTTATAATGGAGGATTTAAAAATGGCAAAGGAAAAAGTTATTTTGGCTTATTCAGGCGGACTTGATACAACAGCTATCATCCCTTGGTTAAAGGAAAATTATGATTATGAAGTTATCTGCTGCTGTATCGACTGCGGACAGGAAGAAGAATTAGATGGTCTTGAAGAAAGAGCAAAATATTCAGGTGCTTCCAAATTATATATTGAAGATATCACGGATGAATTCTGTGATGAATATATTGTTCCTTGCGTACAGGCAAGTGCAGTTTACGAAAATAAATATTTACTTGGCACATCCATGGCAAGACCTGGCATTGCAAAGAGATTAGTTGAAATTGCAAGAAAAGAAGGTGCTACTGCCATCTGTCACGGTGCCACAGGTAAAGGTAACGATCAGATTCGTTTTGAACTTGGCATCAAAGCATTGGCTCCAGACCTTAAAATCATCGCCGCATGGAGAGATGATAACTGGACAATGAATTCCCGTGAAGAAGAAATTGAATACTGTAGAGCTCACGGAATTGACCTTCCATTTTCAGCAGACCAGAGCTACAGCCGTGACCGTAACTTATGGCATATCAGCCATGAAGGCCTTGAACTGGAAGATCCTGCCAACGAGCCAAATTATGATCACCTTTTAGTCCTTGGTGTATCTCCTGAGAAAGCACCTGATGAGGGCGAATATGTAACAATGACATTTGAAAAGGGTGTTCCTACATCTGTAAACGGTGAAAAGATGAAAGTGTCAGACATTATCCGTAAGTTAAATGAACTTGGAGGAAAGCATGGTATCGGCATTGTGGATATCGTTGAAAACCGTGTGGTTGGTATGAAGTCCCGTGGTGTTTATGAGACACCGGGCGGAACTATTCTTATGGAAGCTCATGACCAGTTGGAAGAATTAGTTCTTGACCGTGCTACAATGGAAGTTAAGAAAGATATGGGCAACAAGATGGCTCAGATCGTTTATGAAGGAAAATGGTTCACTCCACTTCGTGAAGCTGTTCAGGCTTTCGTTGAATCCACACAGGAATATGTTACAGGTGAAGTTAAATTCAAACTTTACAAAGGTAACATTATCAAAGCCGGCACAACTTCTCCATATTCATTATATAGCGAAAGCCTTGCATCATTTACAACAGGTGACTTATATGACCACCATGATGCAGAAGGATTTATCACATTGTTTGGTCTTCCATTAAAAGTTCGTGCAATGAAGATGAAAGAATTAGAAGAAAATAAATAATTTATTTTTACTTTATAAAGAACATATTTCTTTAATAAGAACATATATTTTTCAGAAAACAAGTACAAAAAACAGGTTATGCCCAAAGTTTATTCTTTGCTTTGCACATAACCTGTTTTTATTCTTTCTCTATATTTAATTCTTCATTACTCACGTCATTATATCCAGTCATATGGCAGTTTACACTTTGCTGTTTTTATAGTAAAATAATATAGATTATGGGTAATTATTACAATTGCTTTTCCTATTGGAGGATTATATGAAAACGATAGACATAGTAGTTCCCTGTTACAATGAGGAAGCCATGCTTGAAATGTTTTATAACGAGTCAGAAAAAATTTATAAAACCATTGACGGCTATTCTTTTACTTACGTCTTTGTAAATGACGGAAGCAAAGATAAAACTCATTTAATTTTGAAGGATCTTTCACAGAAATATAATAATGTCAAATACATTTCTTTTTCCAGAAATTTTGGAAAAGAAGCTGCAATGTACGCAGGACTTTGTAATACCCATGCGGACTACGTCATTGTAATGGATGCTGATCTTCAGCATCCGCCTGCTCTTATTCCACAAATGCTGAAAGAAATTGAAAAAGGATATGACTGTTGTGCTGCAATGCGTACAAGCCGTAAGGGGGAATCCAAAATAAAAAGCGCATTTTCTGCTTTTTATTATAAATTAAGCAATCGTTTTACAGATGTTCATCTTGTCCAAAACGCTGTTGATTTCAGAATTATGAGCAGACAAATGGCAGATAACATCGTCCGACTGTCAGAGGTTCAAAGATTTTCTAAAGGAATTTTTGAGTGGGTTGGCTTTAACACAAGCTGGATTCCATACGAAAACGTGGAAAGACCTTTAGGTGAAACAAAATGGAGTTTTAAAAATTTATTGAAATATGCAATTACCGGTATCACTTCATTTTCTATTGTTCCACTCAGGTTCCTGACCTGTTCGGGTTTATTTATCTCTTTTCTGGCCTTTATTATGATTCTGATAACCTTTGTCAGAAAACTTGCATTTGGAATTGATGTTTCCGGATATGCTTCACTTATGATTGTTGTTCTGTTCATGGGCGGTATTATTGAACTTTCTCTCGGAATACTTGGCGAATATGTGGCAAACATATATCTTGAAGCCAAAGACCGGCCTATTTATATTATTCAGGACACAAATATAAAAGATACGGACAAGTAAAATTGAGATTAAGTTACTTAGAGGAACTAATATGAAAGATGCAATTATAAGATTCAGAAGTTTTTTGTTAAAGCATATTAAAAACAAACAGCTTCAGACTTTGATATGGGGATTAATTAGTTATGAAATGATATCCTACGTATTATTCGGTGTTGGAACTGTAGTAATCGACTACTCAGTCTTTTCTTTTATTACTGCTATGGGGCTGAATGCTCTAATATCCAATATTATTTCAACACTGTGTGCCATAATATTCGCATATTTTACCAATAAATTATGGGTTTTCAAAAGCAAAACCAACGGATTTATTGAAATTATTCGTGAATTTTTCAGATTTGCCAACGTAAGGTTTGCCACCTTGTTGATGACTGAAGTAATGCTTTTTATGTCACAGTTATTAAATGGCAATGACTATATTGTAAAACTTATTGCCATGCTTTTAACAGTTATACTGAACTATGTATTCAGTAAATTATTTATCTTTACCAAAAGAAAGGGGAGCAAATAATGAATACAAATAATAAAGATAAATTTTCTTTCGGAAAATGGTGTAATAATAATAAGTTATATTTTTTAGCTTTTATTCTTCCGGTATTTTCCATGCTGATTGTCTATTACTTTAAGGATATTTTTCCATTCGGAGATGAAATGTACTTAAGAAGTGACTGCTGGCATCAGTACACACCATACTTGCAGATTTTACAGGATAAGTTAAGAAGCGGAGGAAGTCTTTTCTATACCTGGGAAATTGGCGGCGGCATGAACTTTATGGCTATTGCTGCCTATTATCTTTCAAGTCCATTTAATTTACTTACTATTTTATGGCCGGGAAATATGGCTGATATTGTAAGTTTCTTTATTTTATTAAAAATGGGACTGGCTGGTTTTTCCACAACATATTATTTGTCCAAGAAGTTTGGAAAACATAATATCGCAACTGTTGTATTCGGTATGATTTACGCATTGTCTGCCTACTTTGCAGCTTTTAGCTGGAACATAATGTGGCTTGACTGTATGTGGCTTCTTCCATTTATCATTTTAGGACTGGACAGACTTGTTAAGGAAAAGAAATGCAAGATGTATTGTATTGCACTTGCTCTGGGTATTTTCTCCAATTATTATATTGGAATAATGTTGTGCATTTACAGCGTTATTTATTTCATTTATCTGCTTTCCACAGCAGATATCGATTGTTCCCTTGGAAAAGCAAAAGCACGTCTTCTTATATTTAAAGATTATGTTCTTTACTCTTTGCTGGGCGGAGGACTTGCTGCATGCGTTATTCTTCCTGAATATTACAATCTACTCATAACAAAATCAGCAGATTCCAGTTTTCCTGATGCAATTGAAGAATATTTTTCAATACTGTATATGATATTCAGATCATTAATCTGTATTCCTGTTGCAGATTTGAAATATCCACACGACCCTAATATTTACTGTACTGTTGCTGTATTTATTCTTATTCCATTATTCTGGATGTGCAAAAGTATTCGCAAACAGGATCGTGTCGGCAAAACTATCATTGCCGTTTTCATGCTGCTGAGTTTTAATTTTAATATTCCAAATTATATTTGGCACGGTTTACATTTTCCAAACAGTTTACCATGCAGGGAATCATTTTTATATATTTTTCTGATTATTACAATGGCTTATGAAGCATTTATCCATATACGCGAATATAAATCCTCACAGATTGTAGGTGCGGCAGGCGGGTCTATCGGACTGATTTTAATTCTGCAGGAACTTTTCAAATCAACCGACTTCTTTAGTGACCTTGCCGTGGATACAAGCATGCTGAAAATTGCATATTTCAGTATGTTCTTCATTGCAATATATGCAATGCTTATACTGTGGTATAGAAAGAGACCTGATATCAAAGGTTTTCTATCCTATCTGATGGTTCTTGTTGTTTTCTGCGAACTGACTCTTAACATGAACGTTACGGGGATTGCAAGTACCTCTTCAAGAAGCGGATATTACGAAAGCACAAATGCTTTTAACCAGTTAAATAAGGTGGCAGAAGAAAATGCAAAAAATCAGGATGTAAACTTCTACCGAACCGAAGAAGTATCTCATGCCACAAGAAACGATGGTGCAAGATTTGGATATAACAGCATCTCAACTTTTTCATCTGTATCTTCTGCTGCAATGCAGGACTATTACGATACAATAGGCATGCAGACATCTTTCAACGCATATTCGTATTATGGACATACGCCTCTTACGGCATCCCTATTCTCCATCAAATATGAATATTCAACGGGAGAAGCATCCATACCGTCTGCTACTACATTTTTGTCCAGCACTCAGTATAAAACAAGTACGGGAGCTGACACAACATTAAATCTCTATGAATATAACAGCACTCTCCCTCTTGGATTCATGATTAATTCAAGTGCAATGGCAAACTGGGACAGAAGTACAGGTAATCCGTTTGTTACCCAAAACAATTTCCTTACTTCTGCTGTCAATGGTGGTTCCCCGGTTTTCCATAAATTAAAATCAGATGCCGTGGGAACATTTAAAGCTGAATATGATCTGGATCCTGAAGATACTTACAAAGTAACCGGTAATGAGAAAACTTTTGATATTTACTTTTTCTGTACCACTTCCGCCGAAACATTGACCGCCACAGTGTCCGGTCCTACAACCAACACGGTGTCGTTCTCATCCACAAATCAGAATTATATCTGCCATGTGGGTAATGTAAGCGCAGGTTCAACGATTACTGTTACTGCCGGAGACAGCCAGGCACTTTCTGCCTGTTATGCCTATGCTTTTGATGACAGTGCATGGCAGCAAAATTATCAGTTATTAGCTGCCAATCCTTATCAGGTTGAATCCTATTCCGATACGAAGATTACAGGAAAAATCACAGCGGACAGAACCGGTATTATGTATACTTCTATTCCTTATGATAAAGGATGGGACGTATATATTGACGGACAAAAATCAAAAACAACTGAAATTTGTGACGGTGCTTTAACCGGTGTACTGTTAACTTCCGGAACCCATGAAGTAACCTTCAAATATTGTCCTCAGGGACTGGTAACCGGTGTCATTATTACGCTTCTTTGCATCGCTGTTTTACTCTGTATCATATTTAAAAACAATATCTTAAACGTGATTAAGAAAAAGAAAAAGGGAACTGCTATAAAAAAAGCACCACAGGTGAATTAGGTATTTCCCACAGATAAAAAGATGGAGACTTTTCTTACGAAAGGTCTCCATCTTTTTATCTGTTTCTGAACATTTCAATGAACTTTTATTCCTTCTTCTCTTGTCCAATGGAATTATATGTTTCCATCAGACTTATATTTTTTACATTACTGCTTTCAGACAACTTAATATCTTCTGCTACATCTGTATTAAAATCTGTCTTTACGTCATCCAGAAAATAATTATACTGTTTGTTAAAATACTCATCCTTGGCAGCCTTTATAATTTTCTGCTTATTTTTAGCAGTATCATCTTTCATATAACTTTCAACACAATATACCAGATAATAATTATTTCCATCCTGTATAATACTGCTCATTTCCTTGCTGTTAAGATTAAATGCTTCCTGCTCATATCCCGCTGTTGCTTCATTTTTCTTAATTGTCTTCTCTATTGTATTGTCTTCACTATACTGTTTTGCCTCTCTGGAAAATTCCTGATATCCACCATTTACCAGATCAATTACACCTTCAAGAGTAGTTTTAATCTTATTCTGCTTGTTATTCTCCGCACTCATTCTGATATATTGAATTTTAATCACTCTGGCTTCCTCATCACTTATCTTCACCCCCGCGTTCTCTGTCAGGTTTGAATATACTTTGTCTGCCAGAAAATAATTGGTATAGACTTTTTCCACATCCGATGTATCAGCACCCGTATACTTTTTTTCCTCATCAGATAATAAGCCAAAATACTCTGCTGCTGCTTTCGTGATATTCTCTTTTTCTTCATCCGTCAAGGTAATGTTCTTGCCGGCTGCCATAGCAGCCAGTGCATATTTTACAGAAATATCTTCCTTTACTTTTTTCATAATGTAACTTTGAAGAGTAGTCTTGTCATTTACCTTTGAACTCCAGTCTACAGTTCCTCCAAAATCACTTTTATACTGATTTGCTGTATTCATCAACACCAGCATATATTCCGGCTTACTGCATATAAGCTCATCCACCTTGAATATCTCGTCACTTTTCAGTCCAACAATCTTTCCAATCAAAGGTGTATCTGATTTAAAGCTACATCCTGTCAGAGATGCCGCTGCCATAGAAGCTGCCACCGTCAATGCCAATATTTTTTTCCTTTTCATTCCTGCCTCCTGTTACATCCTTAGTATATCTTCCAATATTGTATTTACGTTTTCTGCAATATGCTTGGCGGATCTTCGAACCTGTGCATCCGCAAACTGCATGGCATAGCTGAAATAAGAATGTTCGAACATATCAATGTCACTGTAACCTCCACCAAACACAACTGTGTCTTCCTCCGAAATACCAAATACATGCTGAACCAGAGCTACAGCATTTCCCTTTGTCACATATTCCCCTGTAATATATGCCTGTTCCGGATTGGAAACTGCCACATTTGCTTTATTTGACCATTTGGTGTAAAAATGTTCATATGCTTCCTCATCAAGACCATTCCGGGCGCATATTGTTATTTTTGTCACATCACCATGAATCGCCTTAATATCTTTTACATACTCCCCTTCCATCCCCATATCTCTCATATAATTAATAAAATCTATATCATGGGTGTTGATCATTACATTGCGTTCTCCTGCAAAAATCAATTTATATCTGATATCTTTTTCCATTTCTGCTGCAACGTCCAGACATACAAGCCTGTCTATAGGAGTTTTACTGATTACTTTATCCTGATAAATAATCGCTCCTCCATCATTACATATGTAAACAATATCATTCTTTGCTCTGCCAAACATCGGACGTACTGCGTCATAATTTCGTCCCGTTGCCACCGCAAACTGGACACCATTTTTCTTTAAGTCCAGAATGAGATTAATCGTTTCTTCCGGAACCACTAATTGTCCGTCTGAAATTAATGTATCTTCCAGACTGCTCACTACAAAATTAATCATATTCTACCTACCATTACTCAAATCACAAACTAATAATTACTATTTTCTTTTAACTGAAATTTTCTTTGAATACTTGCCATAAACATTTTTTCCATTTATGGTTTTATATGCCCTTATTTTATAATAGTATGTCCTTCCTTTTATGACATTCTTGTCAGTATACTTTAATTTTAAACCACTTTTTATCTTTTTAATACGCTTATATGTTCCGTTCAGGCTGTCACTTCTGTACACTCTGTAGCCACTTGCTCCTGCAACAGCTTTCCATTTTAACTTGATTCCTGTGTTTACCGATGTTGCAGATTTGATTTTTGTTTTTGCCACGGGAAGTGTTACTGATACCGCCGAAGACTTTTTGCTTTTATATTTTGTTTTCCCAACCAGTGTATATGCCTTTACTTTATAAGAATGGGTTTCTCCACCGGCAAGATTTTTGTCAATATAAGAAGTAGCTGTCCCCTTTGCAGTTGCAATTTTTTTATATTTTCCGCTGCTGTTCTTTTTATATATCAGATATCCCGATATATTTGAAGTATATGCCCATGATAATTTAACAGCACTGGAACCGCTTGCCGCTGCCGTTAAAACAACCTTTTTCGGAATAACCTTCACATTACAGGATGCTGTCACTCCTCCAATTGCTGCTTTTACCGTAATTTTTGCCGTTCCGGCTGCCTTAGCTGTTATTTTTCCCTTTGCAGATACTTTTGCAACGGATTTATTACTGGAGCTGTAAGTAACTGTTTTATTTGCGGAATTTGTCGGATACACAGTTGTCTTCAGAGTCTTCTTACTTCCAACTGCCAATGTAAGTGACGAAATGTCTATAGTACATCCCTTTGAAAATACCTGAACTCCTGTTGCACTGAATTTTCCTCCTGATGTAAATGCCATGATTGTAGTTGTGCCGTCTTTCTTTCCTGTAATATTTCCCGAAGCATCAACTGTAGCAATTGCCGGGTCCTCTGACATATAATATATGGTCTCACTTGTTCCCAGTGTTACTGGCAATTTAACCTTTCCGTTTTTAATCACATCAAGTTCTTTATTAAAGGTTATATAGGCTGCCGAAACATAACCGGTATAACTTTTACCATTCTTTTTTACTGTAATCTTATACCAATATGGATTATTCAGCCATCTGGTTCCAAAACTAACCGTTGTCATAACTCCTTCTGTGACTGTAACCCCATCATCTTTATCCAATGTAACTAAAGTTCCATATTCTGTACTCGGTCCTTTTCTTACATTAACTGAAGATGTTACTCTGGCTGACTTTGTAGCACTACTGCCCACTTTAATCGTATTGTTTTCATTTGGCATATTCTCGTATACCGGTATTACAAAGGTTTTTGCCAGAGAAGTAATCCCCAGGCTGTTATACGCATCGGAAGTGGAAGATGCCTCAGAAGCAGCACCATAAATATTTGTCATATACTGATGAGTATATAGGGCATATGTTGAATTTTTATTCACATTAAATCTCTGAAAATATGTGGTATTCTGCCCGCAGTTAATATATTTTTCCCCGATATACTGTGCGCCTCCCGTAATGGATTTAAACGGCGTGTTCCACGGTCTTAAATATGTTGTCCCGGACTTTGCCCATGACAATCCGTTGGCAATGGGATTGGCACTTGAAGTAGCTCCTATATTATAAAAATTATAGATTCCTGTATAAGTCTTTGAATATGTACCGGAAACACTTCCACTTGCTCCCATTCCCGCATATTTGGAATTTTTACTTGTTCCTATTTCCTGTAATATTTTTGATGCAAGATAATAAGCACTCACCTTTGTCTGCTTTGCCGCATCCAGAATCTGCTTGGAATACAATGTGGTTGAAGTCTGGTATTTTCCTGCTGTTGTTATGTAACCAATGTTCGTTTTATACATAAACGAACCCTGTAATATTGCCTCAACTCCTGCCTGCGTCTGAGTTGCCGCATCAAAGGAAAGCTGTTCAAACATATATATGTGGCTATCATCAAGAAAATTTCTCGGGTCCATAAAATATGCAATACAGTTCTGAGCTGCCGTTACCCAACTGGAACCATCCTTTGCAATATACTTTCCCGTTGATACATTATAATCGCTTGAAGCATTGGATTTCAAATATTTACTATATGCATTTTCTATAAGACTTCTGTTCCCCTCATATTCCTTTGATACTGCGGTTGCAAAACTAATTCCCGTTTTGTATGGCACAAACTTCCAATTAGGATACTTTTTATGAAGACTTCTAAGGTAAGTCTTATAACTGTCAGGAAACCCACTGATACTCTGCTCAAAAGCATCCGTGGCGGCTTGCGCTTCCCAATTTTCTCCTGAATAGACATTATAAACTCCGGTAATCATGACAATCATCATAATTACCGCCATAAATTTATTTATTAACTCCTTCTTACATAATCTGTTCTTCATAATAGTATCTCCATAGCTCTTCTGTTCACTGTTTCAAAACTTCAACCTGAGTTTTTTGATACGCAAAATGCTTCACTCTTTACTTTCAACTTTTTGCTCTGACTTTTACACCTTTTGTTCCTCTTTTTCCAACCTTTAGTTTTCTAAGTTCAACTTTTTTGCCCTTATATTCTACCACTTCATTGTCTCCTGTATCAAGAAGGTAAACCTTGGAAACAAAATCATCCTCTGCCAATTTAATTCCCTTCACCCCCAATGTAGCCTTGCGCATTTCTGGAACCTCCTTAATTGGAAATCTCAGGAAAATTCCATTCTCCGTCTGAAGAACCAAAATTTCTCTTGTATACTGTAATTCAGTTTCCGGAGCAGGTGTATCGCCCATTGTCCCCATAGCATCAAATTCCATCTGTTCAAAGTCTAATGGTTCAAAATCATCGGAACCGCCGGTGAGCATTACCGGCATTTCCATCTCCTCTGTCAGTACTTCCTTTGTGGAGACTCTTGTGATTTCAACCGATATTAATTCATCATCCTTTGCCAGTTTCGTTGCATTCATGGTTTTTCTGTTTGTCTCAAACTCACTGCCGTCCACCAGCTTTATCATTCCCTTTTTTGTTGTAAAGAGAAGCTTTCTGTCCTTTATCATGCCTGCACTGAACAGTGCCACAATACTTTCACCCTCACTGCTGTAATTTCCAAGATTGTCAATAGGCACGCCTTTTTCTCTTACCTTCTTTGTCGGAATGTTTACTACTTTAATCTGATGTACATTTCCATTATCTGTAAAAATACAGATTGTGTCTGTGTTCATGCAGTTAAAATAATATTTATTCTCCTTGGTTACCGACTCCCTGTTTCTGTCAAAAGCTGCCGGGTCAAGAAGTTTTGCATATCCAAATTTATCCTGAACAAATACCACTTCCTGTTCAACAAATGCATTCTCGTCAAAGACTGCTTCTTTGCCGTCCTCAATAAGTGTTCTCCTTGGAACACTGTATTCATTCTTAATGGCAAGCAAATCTTTTTTGATCACTCTGGTCATGGTTCTTCTGCTGCCCAGAATATCCTCATATTCTGCAATCTTATTAGTCAGGTCTTCATATTCTTTCTGAAGTGCCAGAATTTCAAGACCAATCAGCTTGGAAAGTCTTAATTCAAGTATAGCCTGTGCCTGACGTTCCGTAAAGGAAAGATTTCCCGCAAGAATTTCTGATTCCGGATTTTTAAACTTAATTCCATCTGTCTTTCCATGTACCAGACATTCTTTTACCTGCTTCTGGTTCTGACATCCCCTGATAATTTCAATAATGAGATCAATTATATTTGTAGCCTTAATAAGACCTTCTTTAATTTCTTTTTGTTCCAGTGCTTTGTTCAGCAAGGTAGTATATTTGCGCCCTGCCAGTTCATATTGAAAATCCACATGATGTTTTATAATACTCTTAAGCCCCATGACTTCCGGTCTTCCATCGGCAATGGCAAGCATATTAACACCAAAAGTATCTTCCAGCTTTGTTTTCTTGTACAGCATGTTTTTTAGTTTTTCAACGTCTGCACCTTTTTTTAATTCGAGAACAATTCTTATCCCGTTTTTATCGGAAGCATTGGAAATATCAACAATGTCATTGGTCTTTTTTGTCTCTACCAGATCAATCACATCCGATATGAATTTACTGATGCCGGCACCAATCATAGTATAAGGAATTTCAGTAATTACAAGCCTGTCTTTTTCTCTGCTCCTGCCTTTTTCAAAAACAAGTTTACCCCTAAGTTTAAGCTTTCCCGCACCTGTTTCATAAATATCCTTAAGTTCTGACTTATTCGCCACAATGCCGCCTGTCGGAAAATCCGGTCCCGGCATAATTTCCAGAAGTTCTTCTGTTGTAATTTTATTGTTTTCCATGTATGCAATTACTGCATCCAGAACCTCTCCCAGATTGTGGGTTGGAATATTGGTCGCCATACCTACGGCAATACCTTCTGCGCCGTTCACCAGAAGATTTGGTACTCTTACCGGAAGAACTGTGGGTTCCTTCTCTGTTTCATCAAAATTGGGCATGAAATCCACAACATCTTTATCCAGATCTGCCAGATAAACGTCCTGGGTAAACTTCTTTAATTTGGCTTCCGTATAACGCATGGCAGCCGCTCCGTCTCCCTCAATGGAGCCAAAGTTTCCATGTCCGTCAACCAATGCCATTCCTTTTTTGAAATCCTGAGCCAGCACTACCAATGTCTCATAGATAGAACTGTCACCATGGGGATGATATTTACCCATGGTATCACCCACAATACGTGCCGACTTACGGTGTGGTTTATCATGATTCAATCCCAGTTGGTCCATTGCATAAAGTACGCGCCTCTGAACAGGTTTCAACCCGTCCCTTGCATCAGGAAGGGCTCTGGCACAAATTACGCTCATAGCATAATCTATATAACTTTTCTGCATCACTTCAGAATATTCTGTTTTTATAATCTGCTCTGCCATATTTTCCTCCCTAAATATCTAATTCTGCGTCTGTAGCATGTGTATAAATAAAATCACGTCGCGGGGCAACCTCACTGCCCATCAGCATACTTGTCACCTGAGAAGCCATTTTTGCATCTTCTATTTCAACCTGCTTTAGGATTCTGGTTTCAGGGTTGAGTGTTGTCTCCCAGAGCTGTTCCGGATCCATTTCTCCCAAACCTTTATATCTCTGAAGAGTAAATCCCGTATGGTTCTTTCGATATTTTTCTAAAGCCTTGTCGTCATACAGGTACTCACCTTTTCCCTTTTTCGGCACTACCTTGTACAACGGAGGGGTTGCAATATAAATATGCCCATGGGTAATCAGTTCCGGCATGAATCTGTAGAAAAATGTAAGAAGCAATGTATCAATATGTGCACCGTCCACATCCGCATCTGTCATAAGAATAATCTTATTGAATCTCAACTTATCAATATCAAAATCATTGCCATATCCCTCAGAAAAACCACATCCGAAGGCATTAATCATGGTCTTTATTTCCGCATTGGCAAGAACTTTATCCATAGATGCCTTTTCTACGTTGAGAATCTTTCCTCTGATCGGCATAATTGCCTGAGTCTTTCTGTTTCTTGCACTCTTTGCAGAACCACCCGCAGAATCACCTTCCACGATAAAAATTTCACACTCCTCCGGTTTTCTGCTCTCGCAGTTGGAGAGTTTTCCATTACTGTCAATGGAAAATTTGCTTTTTGTAAGAAGATTGGTCTTTGTTCTCTCTTCTGCCTTTCTGATCTTAGCTGACTTTTCTGCACAACTTATTACATTCTTTAGGGTTTCCAGATTCTTGTCAAAGAACAGCGTAAGCTGCTCTCCTGCAATACTCTTTGTAACCTTTTCTGCGTCAGGATTATCAAGTTTCGTCTTGGTCTGTCCCTCAAATCTTGGGTCTGGATGCTTTACGGCAACAACGGCAACCAACCCATTACGCACATCCGCACCGGTAAAATTATTATCTTTTTCTTTCAATATCCCCAGTTCTCTGGCATACTGATTAATAATTGTGGTAAGAATCGTCTTAAATCCTGTTATATGGGTGCCACCCTCCTGAGTATAGATATTATTGCAGAAACCGGAAATACTCTCAGTAAATTCATTAATATACTGAAAGGCTACCTCCAGTTCAATTCCATCCTGATCTTTCTTAAAATAAATAATATCAGTAATTTTTTCTTTTTCCTTATCCATATCAGAGATAAATGCCTTAATACCATTTTCCTCATGGAATGTTACAATCTCTTCCTCACCAAATCTTTTATTTTCAAATATAATTGTTAACTCCGGATTCAGATATGCAGTCTCATGAAGTCTGCTCTTAATTGACTCCGCTTTAAAATATGTTTTTTCAAAGATTTCTCCGTCCGGGAAAAAACGAACTGTAGTTCCCGTATCATTCTTTCTGCATTTTCCCACTTCCTTAAGGTCATAACAGATTTTTCCCTGTTCATATCTCTGATTGTAGATTTTTCCATCACGCCTTACATCAACTTCAAGCCACAGTGACAGGGCATTTACAACGGAAGAACCCACACCGTGAAGACCACCGGAAATTTTGTAGTTTCCATCTCCGAATTTGCCTCCGGCATGGAGAGTTGTAAATACAACTTCAACCGCCGGTCTGCCTGCCTGTTCATTAATATCTACAGGTATACCCCTTCCATTGTCAACAATTGTTGCTGAACCGTCTTTCTCCAAGGTAACCTTGATTTCTGAACAGTGTCCTGCCAGATGCTCGTCCACCGAGTTATCCACAATTTCGTATATTAAATGATTTAATCCTTTGGTACCAACACTTCCAATATACATACCGGGTCTTTTTCTGACCGGGTCAAGTCCTTCCAACACGGAAATGCTATTGCCATCATAATTACTTGCCATTCTATTTTACACTCCTTATTTTTAGTGAATTATTAGCAGTGAAAAACTTTTCACGCTTCACTCTTAAAAAATCCTGTTCCAAAATGCTTTCTTAAAAGTTTGTCCTTATTTTCGAAATGAGCATAATCATTAAATCTTTCAATATGATATGTATTTGTATCCTTATCATACATAATTTCTGAAATGCAGCAGTTCTCTATCTGTCTGCCAAAAGTAAGCCATCTGGCAGGCTCTGCACCCACTATTCCTGTGAGAAGTGCTCTTATAACTCCTCCATGAGTGACAACGCATACATTTTTATAATCCGTTTTTGCAATATCCTCAATAGCTTGAAAAGCTCTCTCAAAAACCATCTGACAATTCTCTCCTCCGGGATATGGCATATCTTCTGTCATAGTTGCACGCTTTGCCAGAAATTCCTTGTATTTTTCCTTCAGAACAGAGTTTTCCAGTCCAGTCAATTCTCCAAACTCAGCCTCACGCAATCTGTCATCGTAAAATCTTGGCTTATCCAGATATTTGTTAATGATATCTGCCGTCTCTACTGCTCTTATCAAATTACTGGAATATACTGCCTCTATCCCATAGTTTTTAAGCCGCTGTCCGGTTAATTCTGCCTGTTCTCTTCCCTCTGGAGAAAGTTCCACATTAACATTGCACAGCCGGCTGTTCTGTCTTCCATGACGAATCAAATAAATATTCATACACTACTCCTCTATGTAACGGATCATTCCCGGTCCCAGCTTATCTGTAGGTCTGGCAATAAATCCATGTCTTTTATAAAATGCTTCTCTTCCGGTAGCACACATCAGATCAAGCATGAGCTGGGTACCCGGAAGCCGTATTTCTTTTACATAATCTATAAGGCTTTCTATAATTAAATCACCAACGCCTTTTCCCTGATATTCGGGAACTACTATCAGATCCTGAATATAGCATATAACAGCTCCATCACCTACAAGTCTTCCCATTCCAACAGGCTTTTTCCCATCATAAGCAGTTACCGTCAAAAGGCTTCCTTTTAATGCCAGATCTGCCTGTCGTTCTGTTAATGGCTTCCAGCCCACCGACTTTCTGAGAAATAAATATGTAGTTAAGTCTAAATCATTATCTTTCAAAAACATTATGCTATCAACACATTTCCACCCATGAGATTAACTCTCCGGCAGACTTTTCCTTTTTTCTTTGTGATTAAAATCTGCCATAAGAATTCTCATGCAGACATACTCGATTATATTTTACTATATATTGTGGGGTTCTTCAAGAATTATCGCAAAGAGTTGTGTTGTTTACACACATATTCATCTTACATTTTATTAATAAAAATTGTCATAAATTTGTGACTCTTTAGATAAAATTAACAATTATTTTTTTGTGACTTTGGAGATACTA
>JAUUNJ010000559.1 GCA_030844625.1 Roseburia sp.
CTGTATCAAGTTACTCTCACAATCTCCCAGCACAACATACTTTAAGCCTCGCATCTTCATCTGATCATTTCCCGGAAAATTTCCCTCCAAACCTCCGTGCAGAAAGTCTGCATTCTTAGCAATAGCTGACTGCCACGCATCCACAAAATTTTTCTTATACTGCTCTCCGGCAACTTTACAGGCCGCCACCCAGCACCAGTTTGTTCTGTTCTGAATATACTTCATTGATTTCAGACATCGTTCCCAGAAAATCCCATACACCTATCTTCTCTCCAATGAGTAGAATGCGCCCTCCATCAGCAGCAGTACCTGTCCATCCGCAGATACAATCACTGTCGCTGGATTATATCTGTCGCTTTCTCCGTCTTTAAATTTGGCAAACAATTTTATATAGACAACTGGGTATTCCACAAAAAAACTTTCCGACAGTGTCGTTGTATCACTGTAAATGGGATACTCGTCATTTATTCTTTCTGTGCTTAAAATGATAGAAAACGGGCTTTCATAGCCATTGACACGGATTGTGTATCCATCTTCATATTCTTCCACCGGTTGTACTTCAACGCTGATATCCGGTACAGGACTCTCCTCTGCTGCTCGGACCGCCTCGTGATATTCCCCGAAAAACGTTTCCCGTGCTTCCTCGTCCGCATAAGTATCCGGCTCAAACTTGCGCAGATTATACGGGAGAACATAGCCCATATATGTATCCGTCGTCCATGTTCCTTTTAGCGGAGCTATCATGGCATCTGTCTCTTCCAAACTCCACCGGTTGTTAATTCTTTCCGTATCCATCAGCCTGTCTCTGCTAACCGAAATTTCTTTTCCATCCAAAACCCGGAATGTGATATTCTCATTTTCGGAGACATTTTTACCATCTTTCTCTGTACCTGAAATCTCTCCCCCATCACACCTGCTTATTTCGATCAAATCTGCCCCTTCCCTATAACCGCTCCGATAACCCACCAGTCCCGTATCCTTTTCCCAAGAAAAGTTCTCCCAGTATCCGGTCCGATTCCCATATTCATTTACATTCGCAAAATTTGACTTGCATATATCCCTCTCCCTTAGAATCGTATGGATTTCTCCTCTTTCACTTTCTTCTACTGTTTCCTCCTTCTCCTGCTCCTGACAGACTACCATAGTACCAATCCGCTCATCCGAAAACAATTGAGCTTCACCTTCTATCTCCTTTGCATCTTCTTCAGACAGAACAGCCAAAAAAATCCGATATATTTTATCTTCTTGTACATAGAGATATACCGGCAGCCGTTCTAAAACATAATCCGGAAACTGTTTCTCTGACATCTCCTCCAGAGTCATTGCATACAAGATACCTTCCCCATATCCCTTCACTTTAGAAAAATTTACAGTTACTTCCTCTGTCACAGGGCTTTCTTCCCCGTCTTTGTAATATGTAAATACTCCCCGGAAGCTGTCTCCGTTTCCCCAAAAATGATTATATCCGTTTTCTCCAGACTGCGGCATTATGAAGCTACAGCCTCCAATAATCAAAAAAATAAGCACACAAATACCTAAGGCGATATGTTTTTTCATGTCTATTCCCTACCTTTGCACCTTAATTAACTCAAAAATATGATCCATACAGTCCTGCCGGATCTTTTTCAGACATCCGCTTTGCCCAAAAATAATTATTATCTTTTACCAGCACCACAGTCATTTCATCCTTTAAAATCATTTTATCCCAAAAACAATCCTCTGAAAATTCATAGAAAACTACAAAAAATTCATTTTCCAGACCCATTGCCTCTACAAGCTTCTCTATTGATTTTTCCCCTATATCCACAAGATAAAAATCGCAGATCTCATTATCCTCCATTGTGGAAAAGTTCATTCCGATA
>JAUUNJ010000560.1 GCA_030844625.1 Roseburia sp.
TTTCGGCGTCTGCAAGAGTGGGAGCATCCTGCATAGCCATAACTCTGGGGATGTATGGGGCAGAGATGATGGCGGTGACCGTGAGCGGTGGCATGGGACTGATTCCCGTGGGAGGAACGGTTGTGACTCTGTCACAGCTCGCAGGTGCATTCCAGCTTGTGGCAGGAATAGTCACAAGCCAGAATCTCCTGTTTCAGATAGAGGAAGTACTAATGTTCTGTACTTCAGGCAAGGAAATGGGAGCGCCGACAGGAAACGGGAGGCATGACAGCGCCCGAGCGCTTACCGAGATGGCAAGTACGCAGTTCGCATTCTATGGACTGATGAATCCATATACTTACCAGAGACCAAAGATCACGCTGTTACCGAATGAGACTGGCTTAACCGTGCCGGGTGGAACGAGGGTGGCAGTGGTGCCAAACGGGACAGCGCCAGCCTTGAATCCGCCATACCTTCCGGGGCAGTATACCGAATATCCGGCAGCAGTGCAGGGATGGGCACAGCAGGCTTTGCCGGGAGGGGGAAGTGGTATTGAGAGTGGTAATTCTTCAATTCATTACGGAGAATTAGATTCATTAGGAAGGGCAACTGGAGTTGATGCAACAATAACTGTTGATATGGTAGGAACAGGCACACCAGCAAAATCTTCAATTAAGCCAGCTGGTTTTGGGGGACAAAAAGCAGGACATGCAAGAGGACATTTGTTGGGAAATCAGTTAGGAGGAGCAGGTGATGACCCAAGAAATTTAACAACATTATTTCAAAATCCAGTTAATCATCCAGTTATGAGTTCAGTGGAAGGCTCTGTAAGAAAAGCAGTTGAAGCAGGCGAAGTAGTACAATACTCAGTTAAACCCATCTATGAGGGGAATACTTTGATTCCATCTGGTGTAACCATAAAAGCAGAAGGAGATAAAGGATTTTATATTTATCAAACAATATTAAATAGAAAGTAGGATTTATAATGTTAGAGAAATTAGAAAAAATTCTATCAATTGAAAAAAAAGAACACCAATATGATTGGGAAAAAGTTGAAGACTCATATGAAATTAAATTTCCAAATGATTACAAATCTTTTATTGAGTATTATGGTGAGGGTGGAATAAATGAGTTTTTATGGATTTTATCACCATTTTCCGAATATGAAAATTTGAATACAATTTTTAAATTTAATGAGATGAGGGAAGCATATGAAATAATGAAGATTGATTTTCCTAAAATGTGTGAATTTGAATTTTGGAGAAATGGTAAAGGTATTTTTCCATGGGGAATCACAGATAATGGTGATGAATTATTTTGGAATTATAAAGATGATTCTGTTGAGATTGTCATTTTCTCGTCTAGATATTCTGAGAAACAGATTTTTTCATGTAGTATGTCGGAATTTCTTGTAGACTTACTTGAAAAGAAAAAGGAATGTAGTATTTTCCCCAATGATTTTATCAGACAAGAAAATTATTATGAATTATAATTCTTTAAAGCACAAAAACAGAGGTTTGCAATATAGCCTCTGTTTTTATGTAAGATTTTTCTTTGAATAGTACACACAATTTTCTGTTGGAATGTAATAAAATTTTTAAGGCGGTATTTTTGATATAAAAATTGGTCAAAAAAGCGGTAATTTATTGCCTGATTTTCTTCAAAGAAGCGGTATAGTTCGAATATGAAAAAGACATTATTAGCTTAGTTTCTTAGACAATTCCTAATATTTTCACGTAATCAAGTTTCACTTCAAGATGAATTATGACATTCGTAAGACAGGTTACTGACAATTGCCATGGAAAAAATTCTTGATTTTCAGACACGGGAAATACCGGGGGAGCATGCCAGAGGAAATTTTCGGCTTCTGCTGTCAGAAAA
>JAUUNJ010000561.1 GCA_030844625.1 Roseburia sp.
TGAGTTCTTCATAAATAATATTAATTTTTAGAATGTTTGATTTTTTGTTTTTTTTCAAACTTACGCGCCGGAAGTTTCCACATTCCCGGTACAAAAAGCACCAGCATTGGTAAAAGTTCCAAACGTCCCACCAGCATATCAAACATAAGTACCACTTTAGAAAAATCACTATAACCGCCGAAATTTCCTGTAGGTCCCACTACATTGAGACCGGGACCTATATTATTAAAAGTTCCCATGACCGCAGTAAAATTTGTAGTCATATCAAAATTATCAAGACTGATCAACAACAATGACGCTATTATGACCACTACATATGCAGCAAGATAACAGAGTACAGCTCTTACTACAGACTCCTGAAGCACTCTTCCATTCATATGAACTTTTTTGACACTTCGCGGATGAACTATGGACAAAATTTCATTTTTAATTGATTTTATTAGTATGAGAAGCCGCGATACTTTAAATCCACCGCCTGTGCTGCCTGCGCATGCGCCCACAAACATAAGAAGCACCAATATTGTCTTTGAAAATTCCGGCCACACATTAAAATCGGCTGTACTGAAACCTGTGGTACTGATAATAGATGCCACCTGAAACAGAGCTGTGTGAAAAGCCTCAAAAAGACTGGAAAAACTGTCTTTTATGTTTATCATTATTAAGATTGCGGAAGCAAATACTATAACAAGAAAATATCGTACTTCTTCCGTCAGCAGTGCCTCCTTAGGCTTCTTAATCAGAAGTAAATAATAAAAATTAAAGTTTATGGAACAGATAATCATAAACACCGTAATAATTATCTGCACTGCCATACTATAGGATGCAATGCTGCTGTTTAACAGACCAAAACCACCGGTTCCTACTGTGGCGAATGTTAATGTCATGGAATCAAAAAGCGGCATTCCTGCTATTAATAAAGCAATAACCTCTATACAGGTAATCCATACATAGATTCCGTAAAGAATCATTGCCGTTCGTTTAACCTTTGGTACAAGTTTTCCAACAGAGGGCCCCGGGCTTTCTGCACGCATCAGATGCATATTGGAACCTCCGGAAAGAGGAAGAACTGCCATAATAAAAACCAGTACCCCCATTCCTCCAATCCAATGGGTGAAACAGCGCCAGAACGCCGTACCCCTTGATAACGCCTCAACATTAGACAGTATACTTGAACCTGTTGTGGTAAATCCTGAAATCGTCTCAAATAATGCATCTATATATGTAGGAAATTCCCCCGTAAAATACATAGGGAGTGCTCCTACGAAACTTAATACAATCCAGCTTAGCGAAACTGCTGCAAACCCTTCTCTGGAATAAAACACATTACTCTTTGGTTTTCTTATTCTGCCCGACATACCAATAATGATACTTGCAGCCGCAACAATTAAATATGTTATTCCTTCCTTCTCACCGTATATCCCTGAAACAGCAGCAGGAAGCAAAAGAAATATCCCTTCAAAACTAAGGACACTGCATAAAATATATCTAATCATCGAATAGTTCATTTTATTCCTCCTACCTTACTGCATCCCTGATATCATGCAGACCGGTTGTGGTAGTAATCAAAATCACCGTATCTCCAACTTCAATGACACTTTGTCCGTTTGGTATTGTAACCTTTCCTTTGTGAGTAATACATCCAATAAGCATGTTCGGCTTTAATTTTAAATCCTGCAGCGGAATACCAACTACAGGTGAATCCTCTTTAATTAAAAGTTCTAACACTTCTACTCTGTTATCATTTAAGCGATACAATGTTTCAATATTACTTCCAATTGAGTTCTTCATTGCACGAACATATTTTATAATCAGCTCTGCCGTAATGTATTTTGGATAAATTATACTTCCCAC
>JAUUNJ010000562.1 GCA_030844625.1 Roseburia sp.
ACAATTTGTGAAATCTCTGGTAATATTACTTTAGCGGTGATTGTAGAATCTAAATCAAAAAAGAAAAATATATTCAGTCATTTACATTCTCCTTTGCCTCTTTCACAAAGGCTTCATAAGTATGCCGTTTGCGTTCTTTTTCTGGCGGTAGTTTCATGTAATCGCCAAAACACGCTCGTAACCATTTATCATAACCCTTTGGAGCCTTATAAATACGATCTTCAAATTGAACCTCAACTAGCTCATCAACTACATGTTTACTAAGATGTTTCATTCGGCTTTCCGACGTAAAATCCCCTATGCATTCGTAACCTTTACCGTTATACTTCACAGCGTTTTTTGCAATTTTTCGAATAAAATAATATTTAGGAAAACAATGTAGAATTACTCGGATTCCATAAACTACAGTTTTTCGCAAGAAATTACCTGAAGGCGGATTTGTGTTCTGCTGAGCCGCATTCAATACTTTTAAACGATCCCTTTTTTTGTACATATGATCAAAAATCCGATCATCATCTGGAGCATCATCCATAGGGAAAATATCAATATTGATGCCCAAGTCATGACCATCCTGAAGAAATAATGTTTCCATATCCATTACTTTTCCGAACGGCAAATGCCAATCACGATCATCTTCAGCACAGCGAAACACAAATTTAGAATTTTGATTTTTTTCTGGAAAAGCTTTGCGGAACCAATCATAATCTTTCCTAAGCATAGCAATGTCTATATCGTCATCCCATGGAATATATCCTTTGTGTCTGATAGCGCCTAACAGAGTTCCGCCCTCTATCCAATAACGAATTCCTTGCTGATCACAAAAACTTGACACATAGTCCAACACTTCCATTTGTTTCTGACGTAATTCATCCATACCGATTTTTCTCATTTACGAATTCCCCCTTTGATTTGCCCAGCCATCTCTAAAAGCAGCTTAGGATTCAACGCTTCTAACATTAAGCGATTATTCCGACGAATAGGGCGTACTAAAACACCCATTATAACATTAGTAAACATCTGAGTTATTAAAGATGCTATTGCTGCGCCATTACTCCCCATAGACGGGATGAGTAATGAATTAAGCAATGCATTCGTTAGTGCACCCGACAAATTAATAATCCAAAGATACTTTTGTTTGTTTTCTGCTAAAATCCAGATATTCCGCACCATTCCTAAATAGGAAAAAGTAGTGTACCATGTAGCGATTCGTAAGGTTGTAGCGGCTTCTGCATATTCGTTGCCGTAAGTCACCCATATAATAATATTGGCCAACAATATAATAGCTACACATTGTGCCAATGACAAATAAATTACTATACTATATAGCTTCTTAACACTTCTCTCAAACGCTTCTCTGCTCAATTGCTGGTTTTCAAATATAACCGGACGAAAAGAATCTATGATTGCAGTAAATACAAAACTGCTTAATCCGGCACAAACTATAGCAGCAGAATAAATTCCGGTAGTTGCATCATCAATCATGGCTTTAAGCATAACCTTATCCATTTGGGTGAACAACGTCACCATCAGGCTGGAAATAATATAATACCTGCTTTTCGCAAACATAGCTCGAATCCGTTTATACGAAGCTGTCAACTTTTGTCCGCCGAGTTTTTTATAGAACCCCAATAACAATACAGCAATAATCAAGGAGTCTATTGCATAGGATAAAGCAAACCAATATACGCTCTTTTCTGTGGCTAAAAGATAAATTTTATAAGCAGAAACGACCACATAAGAGGACAACGAAACTATCGCAGTGTATTTAGATAATAACTTTGCCTGAAACCAATACTGAATCATCTCCAACGCTTGTGCCACTAAAATAGTGCTGTACAAAGCGACAACC
>JAUUNJ010000027.1 GCA_030844625.1 Roseburia sp.
GATGAAATTTTCATCCGCCTACTCTACATGGATGACTTGTGAGAGGACGCTTATATATGCCCAATCAACGTTATGAAGTGCGCTACAAAATCTGCGAGTTACGTTATGGAACTCCGGTTGTGGGATGAGTGTCTATTTGGTAGTCGCAAAATTCAAGGTGTTCAATTCCTTGCAATTTATTATAGGAATTATTGGCAGAATTGTGAGTGGTTTATTTACCACATACATAGTACGTCTTGTAGATAAATTGACACAAAAATAACCGCCATAGTTAATAAGCGGTCGTTTTTGCGTTGATATTTAGTTTATATTAGCCAACACACCACATATTGACTCAAACCGTCTAACGGATATTTGCTTGTTATTTTTTATACCTACACATTTTAGCACATCAAAAATGTATTTGCAATAGTCTTAACGAAATAGAACAAACCTATTATGTAAAATGGACGGATATTGTTTTCGTTTTGCGTTAGGGAGAGTTTCATCTCCATAACGCAACGAAATACAATATCCGTCCATTTCACATTCATGCTTTTGTAAGTATGTCAGACTGCAATATTTTGTTTGTAATCCAAAAGTCTTTACACAAGAGAATAATATGTTGAATTTCTTTACATCTAAGACTATAATGAACATATATTCTTGATATATAAGAATAAGTCTTAGAAGTTAGGAAAAAGTGCAATTATGATCACATATATTTGCCACAATAAAAATGACAAAACAGGTGAGGATCTGCCATGTACAAATAATCGATGTGAGACAAGTATATGTCCCAGTTGTGGCGGACGGGCAGATGCCATTTCAGAGATTTTCTGGTGTCCAGAATGTCAGGTGCCAATTTATGAGAAGACTTGTCCGGTTTGTGGACAGGAAGGAAAAAAGCTGACCAGTGATGTAAGCCCGGTGTTTCAGGAAGAACGTCTGCTGTTAGAAATCATTTTGGAAAAGCCGTTTGCATTTGAAAAAGATTCTGTCTGGAACGGCAACGGAAATAATTATTTTGTAAATGGAAAAAAAATTAAATTTTCTGTCAAAGATCTGAAAAATAAGGATGCAGATGCAATTCGAAAGCAATATGAAGAATTAAAAGCGCAGAATACTTATCAGTATTTTGAAAAACAGATGGAACGTTTTATTTTGTGCAATAAAGAACGATATAACCGGATCGTGGAAGAGGCGAAGGGGTATATCAGAAGCATGACAGAGAATTTTGATATCACAGATATGTTTGTCTCGTTCAGCGGAGGAAAGGATTCTACTGTCACAGCAGCACTTCTTGCAAAAGGATTTCGAGAAGTTGTTCAGACAGCAGCCAATGCATTTCGTACTTTTGCTGACAAGTTGGAGGTAGATTATTCACAGAAAGAGCAGAAACATCCAAGAAAATCAAGACAAAGTATAGAATGCTAAAGGCATTAGATTAGGCCTAGAAGAATGGAAAGACAAGAAATTAGATATTAGTAGAAATGGTTATTGGAGAATAGCAAAAGTTTTAAACCAAATCTTTTTCAATAAAATAATAGCCAAGTTTGGATATACATCTATACTTGACTATTATCTAATGGTTTTTGAAAACTAGAGAAGACCATATATGGTGTTGTGAGGTCGACCAATCAACTAATGAGAAAGTCTCATACCCAATAGTTAACTATACAACTATATCAAATTGAAGCATCATGCCGCCAAAATTGTCAATAAAATAGGCATATTGCGTTGGATGAGTTTCTTTCAGCTTTTGATAACGATTGGATTCTGGAGCCTCAAGGTGAACTCCGAACCCACAAAACATACAACCATTTCTTGTATAATCCATATTGTATAAATCTGGGATCTTAACATTATATTTTTCAATATATTCATTGATATCATCATCAGTCCAAAAAGAGAGTGGCTTACATTGGTTGTCTTTAAATTGATAAAAAACATTACAGCCATATTCAAGCCATGCTTTTTCACGTTGGTAACTTTCGGATGCCAGGATTCCTAATATAACACATTTCATCCCTAATTCTTTTGCTTTACGGCGAAGTGGCTCCTTTTTTAGCTTGTCGCAACATTTATCAGAAATAGGTAATTCCATATATTTTTGATATTTCTTGAAGTTGCGCTCTATGTAATCAATAGAGTTTTGCTTGGTACGAGGAGTTTTTGCGTGTTGATATGTTCTGATGGCGTTTGAAACGCGTTTGGAGAACATAGGATACCCATAGTGTTCCACTACTTTTTTGAAATTCCACATTTCTCCCTTAGAATCTATAGGATAGACAATCATGATATTGGTATGATTTTCTTTGATTTCCCATTGGATGTGTTTTAAGGTTTCAGGATATTCGTTAGTGGTATTTGCAAATAAATGTAATATGTTAGGGTATAATTGTTTAGTAATATGAGATAACACCGTAGAGTCTTTTCCACCCGAATAAGATATGTAGCAGTGATCTTCTCCAAAAGTTCTAACAGCTTGATTAATAAGATACTTTGTCTGAATTATTTTGGCTTCAAGAGGCATAGAACGCAATGAAGCTAAAGTGTCACGTCGGTAAGTGAGATATTGAGTACGTTCTTCTCCACATTTCTTGCAGTATCTGGAATCACGACTATAACGCATGCTTTCATCGTACTCTTCATCACATTTTTTACAAACAAACATTGTTTTAATCCTCCTTTTCTGTTTTTGAACTAACAAATTCTTTGTATTTTTATTATAATACAAAATAATTGTTAGTCAAGAGTGGAAATACAAAATTTTATTGTGAAAAAAGCTTAATTATAGTACAATAAACAATTGGAAAGGTGGGCATTTCTATGGAAATTGGAAGCAGATTATCTGAATTAAGAAAGAAATATGGATATACACAAAAACAATTAGCAGAGGCTCTCAATTTGTCTCAACAAAGAGTGAGTAACATAGAAAGGAATACCACGGCACCAGATGTGGAATTTTTACATGGTGCAGCTGATTTGTACAAGATTTCTTTAGATGAACTTATTGGTAGAAGAACACTTATCACTGAGGAAAGCAGCTATGAACAGCAGATATTAAATGTCGTTGAAACTATGGACGACACAAAAAAAGAGCTGAGTTTGCGTTTGTTAAACGAAGTGGCTCAACAAAGAGGTGATAAAGATGGCGAATAGTTATTTTAACGAAAATACGCTTGAGGAGTTAATTGAAGAAATTAAGTATGTCTACAAGTCTGATGACAGACCATGGGTTATAGGATATAGCGGGGGTAAGGATTCCACAACCGTGGTAGAACTTGTTTATAAGATGTTATTGGGATTAGATCCAGATGATAGACATAAAAATGTTTATATTGTATCTTCGGATACTCTAATTGAAAATCCACTTATAAAAATATATTTAAGTAAAATGAATGATTTGTTGGGACAGGCAGCAGATAGAGATGGGCTACCAATAAAGTCGGCTATGGTTACACCTCCACCAAACAATTCGTTTTGGGCAAATGTAATTGGAAGAGGATTCCCTACACCTAGAATGAATGGAACATTCAGATGGTGTACAGATAGATTAAAAATAAATCCTAGTGGTGAATATATTCAAAGAGTTATTGATGAGGAAGGAAAAGAAGTGGTTGTTCTTCTTGGAGTTAGAAAAGCAGAAAGTATAGCACGAAAGAGAAGAATTGAAGGCAGAGAACTTGCAAATAGACTTCTAAATCGACATGAAACCATACAGGATGCATATGTTTATAACCCTATTGTAGAACTAACCACAGATGATGTGTGGGATGTTTTACTTAGGTGTGATGGCGGAAGAACACCTTGGGGATCAGATAATAGCGAGTTGGTATCGCTTTATGCTGATGCAGATAGTGGAGAATGTCCTTTTGCTGGTATTCATGCAGGTGGTCAGACACAGAGCTGTGGTAATTCACGTTTTGGGTGCTGGGTATGCACAGTTGTTAAAGAAGATAAGTCGTTAAATGGATTTATAAAGAGTGGACATAGAGAGTTGATACCACTTGCTGAATTTAGAAGTTGGCTTATAAGCATACGAGATAATGAAGAATATCGAGAGAAAAAGAGAAGAAATGGAACGGTATATCGTGATAAGCAAGGTAATATGGGATTCGGTCCATTTAACTGGAAAGCAAGAAAACTTATTCTTCGAAAGTTGTTAGAAACCCAACAGGTTATGGAATATGAACTTATAACATTAGATGAACTGAAAGCAATAGATGAAATCTGGGATCAAGAATTAGACTTATCTCGAAGAGTTTTAGTGGAATTATATGAGGAAATAACAGGGAAAAGACTTCCGTGGTATGACTATAAAGAACCTTTGATTGATAATGAAACTGTTGTTGAATTAGAAAATCTGGCTCAAAAAAATAATGTGCCAGAGGAATTGATCCGCAATCTGTTATTATCGGTTTATCGAAATAAAAACTATTCAAATCAAAAAATACTTAGAGATGGAATAGATAAACTATTGAATCAGCAATGGCTACATTATGAAATAATAGAGGAGATTGAAAATGAAAATCAATAAAGTAAAATTACATAATTTCAGCTCCTATGAGGGTAATAATGAATTTGATTTCGAGATAACAGATGCTGGAAAAAACATTGTACTCATTGGTGGAAAAAATGGGGCAGGTAAAACTTCTCTTTTTACGGCAATAAAAGTTGCTTTGTATGGACCATTAGCATATGGATATGTAGGTGTAAATAGTCATTACATTTCTAAAATTAAAGACTTAATCAATTCAAAAGCATTTCAACAGGAGGTTGTGGAATCGGAAGTACAGTTAACGCTACAACTTAAGATTGAGCGTGATATTAGAAATTATGTGATAACAAGAAAATGGGATTATACCAATCAAAAGCTTACAGAGGAATACACAGTAGAAAGGGATGGAAAGCTACTGAACGATCAAGAATTATCATATTTTGAGAACTATTTGCGTAGCATTATTCCTCCAGATCTGTTTGAGTTCTTTTTGTTTGACGGAGAAGAGGTTGGTAATATTTTCTCCACCAGTGCATACAACACATATGTTAGAAATGCAGTATTCACCATGTGCGGAATGGATGTGTTTGAAATTATCCGTAAATTCACAGGTGGCTATGTAGCAAAGAACAATTCTAATGATGACGATGAGGTCTATGACACATATGAATCGGCAAAGCAGCAGATAGAATCATTAGAAACCGAAAAGGAAAACCTTGATATCGAAGTAGGCAATTTGACAAAAGAACTAGAAAACATTGGTATTCAACTTACTGAATTGGCGACTGCTTTTAAAAATGCAGGAGGAATTTCACGTAAGGAGAAAAAACAGTTAGAAGATGAGTATGCTTTAGCTGAAAAGGTAAAAACGGAATCACTTACAAATATTAAGTTGTTTGTGGAAGGGCTTATGCCATTTTATATACTGCGAAATTTTGCTGATCCTATTATGGCACAATTAGATTTTGAAGAAAAAGGTGAGATATTTTATTACGTTCAAAGTAAGCTGAAACGAGATGTAATATCTGATTTACTAAAAGGCGATGTGTCCGATGCAAAAGTAGATCAGTTAATGGATCATCTGTTGGATACATTTAGACCAAAAGGTTTCCGTGAAGACATGGAAATGATGTTTGATTTATCAAAGGAGGATATTGGTCGAGTAAATGGAATTGTATCGTCTTTGGATGATTTCGATGTATCAGCAATGGTTGATATGGTCAATAAAAGGAGGGCAGCTTCTGAAAGAACAGCAGAAATTAATAGAATTTTGAAAAACTCGATGAGCGAGGAGGACATTAATGAATTTGCTCAGAGAGAAAATGAAATTTTAAAGAAAAAAGATGACCTATCAAGTATACTGTATGATTCACAACATAGATTAGAGGAAATTGATAGAGAATTGCAGATGCAAGAACAAACTAGAGATAAAGCTATGCATATTCTTAAATCAAATGCTCAGAACAGGCATGTGTACGAGCTAAGCTCCGGTATTTCTTCTATGATGGAACAGTTCTTAGAAGAGAAGACTGTGAGTATAAGAAGGAAGCTAGAAAAGGCTATTGTTCAAAAACTGAAGTCAATTTATAGAAAGAATAATTTGATAACGCATATTGAAATTGGAAAGAATTTTGATTTCAATTTGTATCAAGATGAGGAATACAATGGCAAGGAACTTTTGACACTATATAAGAATTTGGGTAATTCCGAATTTACAAATCTTATTGGAACTAAAGGTGAAAAGCGACTAGTCAAAATGTTGGAAGGTACTTCAATAAATGTGCTAAAAAATAAGTCTGAATCTGATTTTGGGCAGGAACCAATTCGATTGTATAAGAAGATTGAATTGGGGAGATTGTCAAAGGGAGAGCGTCAGATTTTTATCTTGGCATTATATTGGGCGATAATTGAGATATCAGGACAGAATATCCCGTTTATTATTGATACTCCGTATGCGAGAATTGATGCAAATCATAGGAGAGAAATCTCAGAGAAGTTCTTCCCTAATATTAGTGATCAGGTAATTATTCTGTCTACGGATGAAGAAATAAATGAGGAGTACTATAAGATAGTAAAACCTTATGTCTCTAAAGAGTATCTGTTAATCAATGACGAAAACGAAAACAGAACTACAATTAAGAATAATTACTTTTTTGAGGTGTAACCAATGATATTTAGATTAAAAACATCAAAGAGAACACAAGAAATCTTTGAGGAACTAGAAAATAGAACAAATTACAAACCATATACATTGGTAAAGCATGCAATAGCGTGGTCTATATTAGAAAAAACATCTGTTGCTGATTATAAGTCAGATTCTGATGGGCTAGATCTAAATAGGCAAACAATTACTGGAGATAATGATACATATTTTAAGGTGCTTATAGAACAGGTGGAAGGAAGATACCTGACAGATGAAGAGTACTTTCCACAGTATGTTAAAGCGCATATAGATAGGGGAAGTAAGCTATTACTTGATATGTACAATCACGCTGGAAATATGGATAAGTACATTTTGCAAGTATTGGGTGAGGGAGATACCGTATAACAGGAAAGAGGAAAAATTATGGGAACAATGGTTGGAACGGTAATAACTGTTAAAGAATTATATGGGATAAAGAGCGCAGACATTCAATTTAGAAACGGTACTAATAGCACACCATTAATAACTTTGGAAGAAAACAGAAAATACATTGTCCCATATTTTCAAAGAGAAATTAGATGGACAAAAGATAATTTAATTACCCTTATTAATGATGTTAGGAAGGGATCAAAATTTCTTGGAAACCTAATATTCACAAAAAGACAAAGCGATTACGAGATTCTTGATGGACAACAACGTACGACGGTAATCGCACTAATAGTTTTATTTTTAAAGAGTAAATACTCGGAACGGTTTGATATATTTGAGACTTGTGAAATAACGGTAGAAAGTTTCCCAGGATTTAGAAATCTATGTAATCATTTTTTTGATTTAGAAAAGATTCCTGAATCTGAAATGGAAGAAATAATCGGAAGTGATTGTTATGGCCAGCGTGATAAATACATGGAAATATGGGATGCCATGGAAAAAGTTGATCTCTTTGCAAATATTGCAGAGGCAGAGGATTTTCTCAAGAATTTAGAACAATCACAATTGAATGTGATTATTGAAACAGATTCTGCGGAGAGAAGTATTGAGGCATTTTTGGATGTGAATCTTAAAGGAGTGCGACTAGATGCAGAAGACATCTTTAAGGGTTATCTGTTTGCGCAAGACAACTCAGAGGAATTATTTAAAATCTGGAGTAAATTAAAACAAGAAAATAAAGTATTAAATACGTATATTGATTATCCGTTTATGATGCTTTTGGAGCACTTTTTACAGTGTGAGTTATCAAAACATGAAAGTTATCGTTTGATAGAATTCTCAACAGATTTTACGTTGAAGAATGAAAAAGAGATCGAAGGTAACAAGTATAGCTCTGGAGAACATATAATTAAAATTATACATAATAAAAAATATATTAGAGAAGAATTAATTGTATTGGATAAGATACAAGAACTTTTAGTTTCTATTGTAACAGAAACGCATGCACCGGCTGAAATAAAAGGATATTACAAGAAACTGGCAGATGCAGATAAGAAATTTAAGGTGGATAACGATGAAATAGATATTATGTATAATTTGCTTCGAAAAGTAGTATTAGACAAGAATAAAGCTCCAAATTGTTTAATAATCAAATACTTGTTGGAAAGTTTCATAAATTTAGAATTTCGTAAGGACAATTTTGATTCAATATATGGGGTTTTTGTAACATCTACATTATTTACTTTATATGAAACAAAGAAAAACAGTGATGGGCTTTATAAAATTATAAGATCAGATGACTGGGAAGGACAAATGATAAATTATGCCATAACTTGTTTTGAGGGAAGAGAATTAACGAGTAGGCAAATATCGGCTGGCTATCAATTTGTTCTAACTAAAAGCCAAAGTATTTCACAGGAAAAGCAGGAGTTTAGATGTAAATCTATTGCTACAATATATGAATATTTTGATATTGACAACAATGGAATACGAATCAAGCCCCATAAAACTAAGGAATTAGAACAATTTTTGAATGATTCTGAAAAATATAGTGTGGAACACTTCATCATAAATGATAGTGGAAAATGTGAATGTAAGTTAAGTACAAATGCGACGTTTGAGTATGAATATCCCGAGGAAATAAAGAAGTATAAGAATTCTTTATTTAACTATGTATTTATCGATAGAGAGACAAATGGAAATATCAAAAATTTGTACTTGCTAGAAAAAGTTGAAGTTCTTGCGAACCCTGATAAAAATATAAAAGGATATTCAGGAAAAGTAATTCAATTAGTATCTGATAAATTAAAATTGCCAGATCCAAAAGGATTTGATGGCGAAGAGGAGGCAAAGGGAGAGTTAGATCGATATTTTCAAATGGATTTCAGAAATCAATATGCACAATTTGCTGCTAGTGTAATTGAAATGATTTCGAAAGGAGAATAAAAATGATTTATTTAGACAATAGTGCGACTTCTCCTATTGATGAGGAAGTTAGAGATGCGATGCTTCCATATTTGAATGAGGAGTTTGGAAATCCGTCAAGTAAATATTATTGCAAAGCAACTCATGCTAAGAATGCTGTCGAGGAAGCCAGAGAAAAGGTTGCAAGGTTGCTAGGTGCAAAGCCGGATGAGATTATTTTCACAGCTGGAGCAACAGAAAGTACAAATTTTATTATTAAGGGATATTTGGATTATAGAAAGTTTTATGGAGATGGCAAGAATCATGTGATTACATCTCTTGTAGAACACAAGGCAACATTAAACACCTGTAAGTATTTGAATGGTGAATTATATTCAAACAATGATCCTACTACATCTTTATTTGGTGTAAAGAAAAAAGTAGATAGAGGATATGAAGCTTCATTTGTTGGAGTTACTCCAGATGGTGAGATTAGTGTTGAAGAAATTACTTCTGCAATTAAAGAAAATACAGCACTTGTATCAATGCTTTATGTGAATAACGAAATAGGGACAATAAGTGATGTTGAGTCAGTGGCAGAAATCTGTAAGAAGAATAACATTGCACTTCATTCTGATTTAACACAGGCTTTAGGTAAGATAGAAATTGATGTTAAGAGAATGGGAATCGATTATGCTTCTTGTTCTGCACACAAAATATATGGACCTAAAGGCATAGGCGCTGCATTTATGAAGTCTGATGCTTATGGGATAGTACCTATTACAGCATTTATGCATGGAGGAGAGCAGGAATTTGGATTCCGTGCAGGAACACATGCAGTTCATAATATTGTAGGTTTTGGCAAAGCGGCTGAAATAGCACTTAGAGATCTTAAGAAAAATGAAGCATATATAAAAAGTTTGGATGATATGTTGATTGAAGGTATTTCTACTATTGAAGGTATTCATACAACTGTAAATATATCAAAGCGTTTACCTGGTATTGTTAGTTTGGTAGTGGACAAGACAGATTTTCATAATGAGAGATTCATTAAGAAGATTAGCGAAGAGGTGGCTTTGTCGACTGGATCTGCTTGTAGTGCTGGAGAACCATCTTATGTAATACAGGCACTTGGATTGGCAGATAAGGTTACAAAAGTACTTAGAGTGTCTATAAACAAATATACAACAGCAAAAGATATAGAAGAATTTGTAGGCATACTTAAAGCTGAAATTTAGGAGGAATAACACGTTATGGCATTAATGATGGATAACAAGCCAACTGAATATAAAGGTGAAGCGTTAGTATGGGAAAAACTGTATTCTTTATTGCCTAACGATGTTGTTGTCTACAATCATCGAGAGGTGGTTGATGATCGTGAATTTGATTTCGCATTGCTTATAAAAAATGTTGGAATTATGGTCATTGAAGTAAAAGGATGGCAGTCTCAGTACATCTTTGATGTGAAAGGTCCTGATGAAATTGTGATTCAAGGAGAAACCCAAATTTATGGTTCTCCAGAGAAACAGGCAAGAGGATATAGATTTGATTGGCTGAATTTTTTGAATGACCAGTTTGCAATAAGTCCTGTTGTATTATCAATGGTATGTTATCCGTTTATATCAGAAAAAGAATATAAGGATGTAAGGTTAGACATTGTATCATCTAGGGATTTTACTATTTTCTCGGATGACCTGAATTCAGCAACTAAGCTAGGGCAGAAGATATCAAATGCATTTGTCAAGAAAAAGCCGTTAAACAGTACTCCGTTTGATGAAAAAGCAATGGCTATAGTAAGACAACATTTTGAACCATCATATAAGGCAAAGGATGATCAAATTGTAGAGGTTTCGGATGCATATTCATTACTGAAGGTATTCAACAAAGAATTAACAGAAAAGGATTCAGATGAATTGATAGAAATGTATTTTGCCGGAACAAAGATTGTTGCATTTGTTAAGAGTGAAATAGATTTGTTATCCGTTTGCAATAAGTTGGAAGCAGGATTTAATGCCAGAGGTATTATTTCTGATAAAGGAAATGTGAGATTGGCAGAAATAGATGAAAGAAATGATTTTCGTGGTGCATCTGGCTCATATAGAATATTTAATTTTGAAATCTATACACATAATTTGGATTTGAATAACGATGAAATTATTGTAGAGGGACAATATACAGAACAACAAAAATTGATACTTGAAGATGTTGCAAATTCCACAAGCTGGAATTTTGATCAGTATAAGGTTGAACATGCAATGGGTGATAAAAATGTGCTTGTTCAAGCAGGTGCGGGAACTGGTAAAACCTACTCAATGGTATCTCGTATTGCCTATTTGTGCATGAGTAGAAAACGATTTGTAAATAATCTTGTAGATGAGATTGCTATGATAACTTTTACGAATGAAGCTGCTGATAATATGAAGTTAAGACTAAAGCAGTATTTTATGAATTGTTATATTCTTACTAAAAACAAAAAAGTGCTACATGAAATAGAGGCTGTAGACTTAATGCAGATTTCGACCATACATAAATTTGCAAAAACTGTTTTGCAAAGCAGTGCTATGGAATATGGACTGGGTGCGGATTTTGCAATTTCCTCAAGTGAGTATGCGAAAGAGCAAGTATATGAGAAATATCTTAATAATTTTCTGGTTGAAAAGCAAAAAGAGGACGCGAATTTTGCCCAACAACTAAGAATGCCTGTTCATAAGTTCAGAAAGTTGTTAATGCATTTTTCACAGCAATTATATAATAAGAGTTATGGGATTAAAGAGCTTAAAGCAGAAAATCTAGGAACATTTGAAGCGTGGCCATTTTTTAATGAAGTCATAATGAAGGTTATGATACCAGCAGAAAATGAATACGAAGAGCAGATATTCTCAAAAAATAAAATAGATCTGAAAGAAAGTATGCTATTACTGAACGATGCAGTAAATGGAGTATTTAAGGGAAAATGTAGTTTTAAATATAAGTACTTATTTATTGATGAGTTTCAGGATACTGATGATGTTCAGATTGATTCTTTCTTAAAGTTACAAAATGTGATTAAAGATACAAAGCTGTTTGTAGTTGGCGACTTAAAGCAGAGTATTTACCGTTTTAGAGGTGCGACAATTAGTGCATTTGATCTGATTAGAACAGATAAAGAAAAATGGGAAGAATTTTCACTTACCATAAATTATAGAACTGATAAGAGATTATTAGATAAATTTGATGCAGTATTTTCTAAAATGGGCTCAAAAGGGTATTTGCCATTTCATAAAGGAAAGGATTCGCTGACCAGTAGTGTTGAGACGTATCTATCGGAACATGAGTTAGTGACCCAATTAGAGTATGACGGCGATGAGCAGAGGATGGAACAGCTCTTTGCAGAAATCGCAAGGCAGAAAGATATTATAAAATATCTATCCAAGCATCATAAACTATCTTCTAAAGATATGATAATTGCCATTTTAGTAAGAGATAATTGGCAAATTCATAATATTTTGGAAGAAGCAAAGGTTCGAGGTGAGTTTATAGAAACTCAAGTAGGTGGAGATTTATATCAGCTTATGCCTACTTTAGATTTGTATAAATTGGTAATTGCGCTGCTTAACCCGAGAGATCCAGTGAATCTTTTTAATTTGATAGATTCAAATTATGTAGGAATTCAGTTAGATATACAAGGATTACATGGTTTGGGCACAGAGGAGCAGGTAAAAAGGTTAACAGATGTACTTAATCAGTATTTCACAACTGTGATGAACACAACATGGGAAAAGATAATTATGGATACTAGGGTTCAACCAATTTTAATGCTGCTGAGGAGTATCTATGAAGGATGTCAGCCTTGGTATCAATATTCAAATACCGATAGTGAGCAAAGATTCTATAAAGCAAATTATGAATTGGTATTAGAAAAAATAATTAAAACATATAGTGTAGATTACTTAACTCTCACTGTGATAGAACACAGTATGCATATAAATATTATGACAAAGCAGGAAGAACTCACACGAAATATTGAGGTTGAGACTGATGATATACGAGTGATTTGTACTACTGTTCATAAAGCAAAAGGATTGGAATATGGATGCGTAATTATGCCATATATGGGTATGGATATTTCATCAATGAAGAAAGCTGATTTAGATGTGTATGTAGAAAATGAAAAACTTGCATATGGAATTAGAATTGGAGATGAACCAAACAAGAAATATAATTCCAATTATGATGTATCGCAGGAACAAAATGAACGAGTTAACGAAGAAAGTCGAGTATTGTATGTAGCGCTAACACGAGCTATCAGAAATGTTGTTTGGATGAAGGATATTAAATCAAAGAGCAAGATTTCGTGGCAGAATTTAATGGAGGTATAAAATGTCATTATCAATATATACTTACAGCAATCCATATGAAATAAATAATGAACCCTATTGGGATTCAATAAGAAACTGTGCACATTTTTGCGTTTCGCAGACAATGGTAAATGGATTGTCAGCAGTATATGATGAATTAGATAATGGACAATTAGCAACAGTAGAAGAATTAGTAGAAGCATTATACCCAGGATGGTTTGATACAAAAACATACATTGAACAGTACACAATTTTAACCAATACACTAGATAAAGTGACGCCAAACATTGAACCTGATAGATGGAAAAAGATAAAACAATCTCTGCGATTCAATAAGAGTGCATTGTTGGATAGTATTCGACTGATGGCTGAAATGGGTCTGTTATTAAAAAATATAAAAATTAAAAAGATAACGGAAGAGCAAATGTATTTAGTTGCTACTTATAATGCAATTCTGCGAGGTGAGGATGCCAAGATTTTTGATTTAAAAAAGAATTTTTCGGAAAGTGAAATTGATAATGCTGTCAAAACAGCATTGGTGGCAAAAGATAAAAGGCGAGGTAAGGAAGTAAAAGCTATAGAGAGTGTTGATTGTAATACTGTAGTTATTCATGGAATACATCAATTTACTCCAACAATTCTTTCAATGCTTGAAGAGGTTTCAAAATACAAGCGGGTCGTGTTGTTATTTAATTATCAACAGCAGTATAACGAGATATATCAAACATGGTTGGATGTTTATTCCTGTTTTGATTTGAATATAAAGAGTCAGTTCAATAACGAATTTAAGCCAACAACATTGCTACAGCCGAGCTACGAAGGAAATATGCTCGCAGATCAAATTGGAAGATTAGCTAATGGAACACTCATTGAAAAAAGCAAGGATATAAATAATGTAAAGGTTGTAGAGTTTGATAATATTACAGAATTTTCAGCATATGTTGCACGAATATATGAGGAGGCTGCTAAAGATTTTCATGCAGACGAACATAAGAACGGATCAGTTCTTTCATATATGAAGGAACAGTTTTATTCTGCCAATAATTCTGTAAATGATATATTGAAAGTCTATTTTCCAGAACAATTTGGGGAAAGACATTTCTTGGCTTATCCGATTGGTCATTTTTTCGTAGCTGTTACTAATATGTGGGACAGTGAAAATGGTGGTATTAGAATCGAGAATATGAATGATATTGCAGAATGCTTGTATTCAGGAGTTCTCTATGAAAAGAAAGTAGGATCATTAATTACTACCTTCAATCAGACAAGAAATTATTTTTCTAGGGCGACAAAGTTGGAAGGCGATAGCGAAACAGATGGCGTAATTGATTTGCTGAAAAAGCTAAAGAAACAAATATCCAAGCTTAATAATGGTAAAATAGAGTATAACGAACAATTAGCGAAGTTATCATATTTCAATGTTGAATTAGATGAAATAGATGAGCTGATTGAAACACTTGAGGCACTTAATACTATTACAAAGATATTCTATGAAGATTTTGAAAATGAGAATAATAATTTTAAGCATTTTTATGAGAAATTGAAGGATTTTGTAGAAACACAAATCCTTCCAACCGCAGATGCTGAAACGGAGTTTCAGGATATTTTGTTGAGATTATTAGCTAGACTAGAAGAAGTTGAAAAAATCGAGTCAACTAGCACATTTGATTGTTTAAAGGATACAATGGCATATTATTTGAAACAGGAAAGTCAGAAGGGTGAAAGTGCAAACTGGATTGTCAGAGACTTCCAGCAGATTGATGGGGATATATTGAAAAGCTCAACTCAGGATCCTGACACAATTTATCATTTTGCGTGTGTGTCCGATTCTGATATGAATGTAAAACGAGAAGATCAATTTCCATGGCCATTGACTATAGAGTTTTTTGAAAGAGCATACGAACCTTTAGATTGGAAATATCAGGTTTATGTGAAGTCAAGAAAAGAATTTAAACATTTTAAAAGATATGCACTGATTTATGGATTAGAGTTTAATAGATGTAAGGTTAAACTGAGCTTTATAAAAAACGATGATGATAAAGAAAATGAACTGTATTATATCTTAAAACTGTTAGGGGTTAAAACAGAAAAAAATATTCATGATACGACAGAGGTTCATGAGAGACAAAATATCACATTTGATTTGGGGAAAAATACAAATAATTTTGTGGATTTAGATGGATTTAGAAGACGCATATGTGGATATAGATTTGCATTAGAGTC